>NZ_MEES01000019.1:0-63297 GCF_001724535.1 Paracoccus sp. SCN 68-21
AATCGCGGCTGACATCTATGCCGATAACGCGGCCATGTGATAGGTTGTCCATGCTCTCTTCCTTCTGGTGCGCGGTCCTGCAAGGCCGCAATCAACTGTCCGAGACGAAGAAGAGAGGCGGTGCCGACAGGCTAAGAAGCGTGGTCAAGCCACAAGGGTCAGACGTCGCGCACCACCCCGTCAGTGTCCCTGGCCAGGGACAATGACGGGGTAAGTTTAGCAAAACTCAGATACAGAAGGGTCAGGACTTGTTCTTGATCACAGCCAGAACAGGACGGTTGTGAAGAACAAGATGTCGCAAGGGGGCCTGCGCCGCCACCTGCCCGTTATCGTTGCCAAACCGAGGGCAATCCGGCGCTATTCCCGTATTGGATCCATCGGGAGGACTGTGTGATGAAGCTGTTTGTCGGACTGGACCCGTCGCTGGAGAAGGCCGCGAACTGCGTCATCGGCGAGCATGGGAAGACCGTGAGGGAGGCTCAGGCGGCCCGCGAGCCGGAAGCGCTGGCGCGCTGGATTGGGGACCTGGACGGCACCATCGCCGTCGTCGGCCTCGAAGCCGGGCCCCTGTCGCAATGGCTGCATCGCAGACTGTCCGAGGCGGGCCTGAGCGTGGTGCTGATGGAGACCCGGCAGGTGAAGGGTGCTCTGAAGGCGATGCTGATCAAAACGGATCGACGGGATGCCGAAGGCATTGCGCGCCTGCTTCATCTCGGCTGGGTCCCGCCCGTTCCTTGCAAATCCGTCTGGACGCGAGGCATTGCGCGCTCTGCTGAGTGCTCGCAAAGCCGTGCAGCAGGGCTTTATCACTCTGGAGCTGTCATTGCGTGGATTGCTGCGGAACTTCGGGCTGAAGGTCGGCGCGATCTCCCGCGGCAGGTTCGAGCACCGTATCCGAGAGCTGACTGCAGAGAACTCGATGCTGTTCGCCGCGACCGAGCCGATGCTGCGGGCGCGGGCATCCCTTCGACAGGAGCTTGCAGGATTGGAACGCCGGGTCCGTCAGTTGGCGCAAGACGATCCTGTCTGTCACCGCCTGATGTCGATGCCGGGCGTGGGCGCGGTCGTGGCGCTGACCTTCCGTTCCGCAGTTGATGATCCCTCGCGGTTCACATCGTCGAAGAAGGTCGGGCCATGGGCGGGCCTGACCCCGTCGCGAAACCAGTCAGGCGAACGCGACATCTCCGGCGGGATCACCAAAGCAGGCGACGTCAACCTGCGGCGCGCGCTGTGCCTGGCGGCGACGGTCATGATGTACGAGGAGGATCAGAAAACAGTCCGGCGGACGGTTTTCCCGACGATTGATGGCCGCTCGACATGGCTGAGACCATGGGCAGTGCAGGTCGTGCGCCACCGCGGCGCGGAACGGGCCATAGTAGCCCTTGCCCGGCGCATCAGCGTGATCGTGCACTGGATATGGACTGACGGCACAACCTTCCGATCCGAGGTTCAGGTTCCGCATGCACCCTTATCGGCCAAGCGCTCCACCGTTGCCTGCCTGACCGCAGGCCTTGGAGATCCCTATGGGACGCGGTTCCGATGATGCCGTGGTCAGGACTGTCGCCGAACCCCATCGAGCACGCCCATCAGATGGGCACATCGGACCTACCTCATGATAGCGGCCTGTCACGGACCGAAGCATGCACCCAGGTGATCTAAGGCGAAGGTAGCTGCGACAGCCGTCCGACGATCAGACCAAAGCTGAAACCGCCACTCTGCGGACGACGACGCATGCGCGGAACCGCTTGACTGAAACAACCCCGTCACCAAAGGCCCGAGCCTAGGGCACCGCCACCCGCAAGACCAGCATGCAGGCCAGCGCGCCTAGGGCGCCGGTCACGGGCAGCGTCACCAGCCAGGCGGCGGTGATGGTCACGACGTGGCTGCGCCGCACCAGGATGCGGCGGCGCGTTTCGTCCGCGGGCAGGGCCTCGGCGCGGCTGCCGGGGCGGCGGTCCAGCCATTCGCGTGCAAAGCCCACGCCAAAGACCCCGCCCACCGCCACATGCGTGGTCGAGACCGGCAGCCCCATCCCCGACGCCGCCAGCACCGTCACCGCCGTCGCCAGCGACACGCAAAAGGCGCGCCCCGCGTTCAGCCGCGTGATGCCGCTGCCGACCATGTGCACCAGGCGGCGCCCGAACAGCAGCGTGCCCGTGGCAATGGCCAGCCCGCCGCAGACCAGCACCAGCACCGGCACCACGCCGATCTGCGCGCTCAGCCCCTGCCCGCTCAGGATCACCGACAGCGGCCCGGCGATGTTGCCCACGTCGTTGGCCCCGTGCGCAAATCCCAGGATCACCACCGCCATCAGCAGCGCGGGGCGCAGCAGCGGCTTGATCCCCGGCTTGCGCGGATGGGCGGCCAGTTCCCGGCGGACGGCGCGGCGGGTCAGCAGATGCCCGGCCAGCGCGGGCAGAACCGCCGCCCCGACGATGACCGACAGCCCCGACTGGCGGTTCACCAACAGCAGCACATAGGCCGAGAACAGCCCCACCATCAGCCCCACCAGCGGCGGCAGCCAGCGCAGGGCGGCGGCGGCGCGGTCCGGCGCCTTGACCACCTTGATGCGCAGCAGGATCAGCAGCGCCCCCGCCAGCCCCCCCGACACCACCGGCGTCGCCACCCAGACCGAGGCGATCATCGCCAGCGTCCCCCAGGCGACCGCCGACAGCCCAAAGGCCACCGCCCCGGCCCCCGCAATGCCGCCGACGATGGAATGCGAAGTGCTGACCGGCAGGCCGATGCCCGTGGCCATCGTGATCCAGACGGCCGCCGCAACCAGTGCGGCGACCATCACCAGGGGCGCGCGCGGATCACCGGCCACCGGGGCCAGCTGCACGATGCCGGCCGCCAGTCGGGCCGACACGGCCCCGCCCGCCAGCACCGCCCCCGCCACCCCCGCCAGCGCGACCAGCGCCAGCCCGGGCAAGAGGCCGATCGCCCCCGCCCCGACCGCCGGCCCCAGAGAGTTCGCGACGTCGTTCGCCCCGATCGCCATGCCCAGCCAAGCCGCCACCACCAGCCCCGCCCCGATCGCCAGCACCCCCGGCGCGGCGCCCGACACGGCCATCGCCACCAGCAGCCCGCCCACCAGCGCCAGCATCAGCAGCCCCAGCCGCCAGACCGGGCGAAAGGCGTGCATCTGCGCCACCTCGGCATGCCCGATGCGACCCAGATCCTTGTCCAGGACACGGTATCCGGGGCTGTGGGTCATGACGGGGGCGCGGCCTGCGGACTGTCGGCGGTCTGCAGCGATAGCAGGATGCGCTTCAACCCCGGCTCGACCACCCGGCGGGCGGCGTCAGCGGGCGTGAACCAGCGTCGCTGCCGCTGGCGGCTTTCGGGAAAATCGTCGTCCAGCCGGTCCACCGAGAGCAGAAAGACCCGCATCTCGACCGGGACGGCATAGCCCTGATCCTGGCGTTTCTCATACAGGAACCGGCCCAGCTCGGCGGGGTGGATGCGGCCGCGGACGCCGGCCTCCTCCCAGGCCTCCTGGGCGGCGGCGCCATACAGGGTCCGCCCCTCCATCGGCCAGCCCTTGGGGATCACCCAACGCCCGGTGTCGCGGCTGGTTATCAACAGCACCTGCCCCGTGGCCGCGTCGTGACAGACCGCGCCCACCTGCATCATCACCGGCCGCCGGCCCAGCAGCATGTCCAGCGCGCGGCGCCACATGATCATTCGTCACCCTCCACCCGGCCGCGCAGCGATTTCACCTCGCCACGGACGGTCTTGGCCTTGAGGCGGCGGCGCTGGCTGCCCAGCGTGGGGCGGGTGGCGATGCGCCGTTTGGGCGCGGCAAGGGCCTGGCGGATCAGCTCGGCCAATCGGTCGCGGGCCAGTTCGCGGTTGCGCGCCTGGCTGCGGGTTTCTTGCGACAGGATCAGGATCGCACCGTCCTGCGTCCAGCGCCGCCCGGCCAGCCGTTGCAGGCGACGCTTGACCGCGTCGCTGAGGGCGGGGGATCGTGCCGCTTCGAACCGCAATTCCACCGCCGTCTCCACCTTGTTCACGTTCTGACCCCCCGGTCCCTGGGACCGGGTGAAATGTTCGGAAAGCTCCCATTCCTGGATGGCTATGGTGTCGGTGACATGCAGCATGCCCCAAGATATGGCGGGTTCCGCAGCCAGTTAAAGCGCAAAGCGGTTAATTCGCGGTAAATCCCGACAGGATCACCGGATCAGGCGGCTGCGATCCTGTTCGGGCCAATGCGCAAAGGGCAGAACCGCACCCTCGGCCCGGCTGGTCCGCACCCGAGACAGGTCGATCTGCGCCCGCACCCAGCCCGGCGCGTCCATCGCCCCTTCGGCGATGATCCCGGTTTCGGGCCAGAACCCGTCGGGTGGGCCATAGATCGCGGCGCGGCCCCGGTTCTCGTCCAGCGCGGGCATCCAGTCGCAGGGGCCGACGGTGGGCGCCTGGACGACGACGCATTGGCTCTCCAGTGCGCGGGCCATGGCGCCGATGCGCACGCGGGTGAACCCCGCGACCGTGTCGGTGCAGCTGGGGACCAGCAGGATCTCGGCCCCGGCCTCGGCCAGGATGCGCCCCAGCAGGGGGAATTCGCTGTCATAACAGATCAGCACGCCGATCCGGCCCAGCGCGGTGTCGAAGACGCGCAGGCCGGGCGCGCCGATCACGTCCCAGTCCTCGCGCTCGAACCGGGTCATGATCTGCTTGTCCTGATGGCCGATCACCCCGCCGGGGCCATACAGCACCGCGCGGTTGACGGGCCGCGCGCCGTCAAAGACCGGCCCCGACGCGCCCAGGATGTGACAGCCGTGCCGCGTGGCCAGATCGGCATGCAGCGCATGGACGGCGGGCCAGTGGCGGGCGACCTCGTGCAGGCTGGCCTCCAGATCGCCCGCAACCGCCGCGCCGCCCAGCGAGGCCAGCTCCATCGCGCCGTATTCGGGAAAGACCAGTAGATCGGCCTGCGCCTCGGCGACCCATCGGGTCAGCTTGGCGGCATAGGCGTTGAACGTGTCGAACCAGTCGATCGGATAGGCGGCGGCGGCGATCTTCACAGCGGCTTCATCCAGAATTGCAGGGTCTTGTCGGTCTCGGAGGTCTGGCCCAGATCCTTCCACGCGAATTGCGCGGTCACGCCGGGCAGAGGCGCATAGCCCCGCTTGGACCAGAACCCGTCCAGCGGATGATAGTCGGCGGGCCGCATCGGATGATCGGCGGGCCGGATCACGCTGCAAAAGGCCGACCAGCGTGCCCCCAAAGCACGGGCATGATCCTCGCGCGCGTCGAAAAAGGCGTGCCCCAGCCCGTGGCCGCGATAGGCCCGCAGCAGCACCGATTCGGCGCAGTAAAAGATGTCGGACAGGGCCTCGGGGCGGTCGGCAAAGGCCGCGCCGAAATCGGCGGCGTGATCCGACATGGGCGCGCCGGTCGCGGCCCCCACGATCCGGTCGCCATCCATCGCGGCCACGACCACCGCGCCGGGCGACTGATAGGCGCGCAGGTAATCGCGTTCGTAATCGGCATCGCCGTCATACAGATACGGCCAGTCGCGGAACACGTCGATGCGCAGCCGCGCCACATCGGGCAGCGCATCGGCCAGCGCATCGCCGGTCAGGACGCGGACCGTGGCGCTCATGCGCCGACCTGCGCCATCCAATCGGCCAGGTTGTAATAGGTGGTGACCCGCGCGATGCGCCCGTCGCGGATGGTGAAGAACGCGCCCGCGGGCAGGCGATAGGTCTGGCCATTGGCCTCGGGCAGGCCGGGATCGGTCTTGAGATAGGTGCCGTTCACCACGAATTCCGCCGCCGCACGGTCGCCCGCATCATTGGCCATGATGACCATGTCGGTCAGGTTTTCGCGATAGCTTTCAGTCATATGGGCGTTGAATTCGGCAAACAGCGCGCGGCCTTTGCGGATCTTGCCCTCGTTCACGTGATGTTCGACGTCATCATGCAGCAGCGCCAGCATGTCGTCGGTGCGCCCCGCGTTGAAGGCGTCGTAATAGGCGGCGATCAGGGCCTTGGCATCCATCGGTCTCTCCTTGCTGGTGGGCGGAACCTAGCGCGGCGGGGGCGTGCCGTCACCTCGTCCCAAGGTGCCATGCCGCCCGAACCTTGAAAATCGCCCCGAACCTGTTAGCGCTGATGCAAACCGGAACCGGAGGACGACATGAACACCCCCCTTGGCAGGCGCGAGATCACCTGCTTCAAAGCCTATGACGTGCGTGGAGAGCTGGGCAAGAACCTGGACGCGGACGTTGCCTATCGCATCGGCCGCGCCTTTGCCCAGGCGCGCGGCGCGAAACGCGTGGTCGTGGGCCGCGACAGCCGCGCCAGCAGCCCGGAGCTGGCCGCCGCCCTGATCGAGGGGCTGACCGATGGCGGCGCCGACGTGCTGGACCTGGGTCTGGCCGGCACCGAGGAGGTCTATTTCCACACCGGCAATCAAGGCACCGATGGCGGGATCGAGGTCACGGCCTCGCACAATCCGATCAACTACAACGGCATGAAGATCGTGGGCCACGGATCGGCGCCGCTGGACCCCGCGACCGAACTGCCGCCGATCGTCGATCTGGCCACCAGCGGCGATTTCGCCCCGGCAACCAAGGGCACCGTCACCGATTTCAGCCATGCCCGCGCGGAATACGCGTCCCGCATGGCCGATTTCGTCGATGTGGCCGCCCTGCGCCCGATGAAGATCGTGGTGAATGCCGGCAACGGCACCGCGGGCCCGACCTTTGACGCCATCGCCGCCGAGCTGGAGCGTCGCGGCGCGCCGCTGACCTTCGTGCGCATGCATCACGACGTGGACTCGAGCTTTCCCAACGGCATCCCCAACCCGCTGCTGGACGAAAACCAGCCCCCCACCGTCGCCCGCATGATCGAGGAAAAGGCCGATCTGGGCGTGGCCTGGGACGGCGATTTCGACCGCTGCTTCTTCTTTGACGAGAACGGGCGCTTTATCCCCGGCGAATATATCGTCGGCCTGCTGGGTGCGGCGTTTCTGGAAAAGTCGCCGGGCGAAAAGATCGTGCATGACCCCCGCGTCATCATGAACACCCGCGCCATGATCCAGGAGGCCGGCGGCGAGGCCGTGGTCAGCAAGACCGGCCACGCCTTCATCAAGCGCAAGATGCGTGATGTCAGCGCGATCTATGGCGGAGAGATGTCGGCGCATCACTATTTCCGCGACTTCTATTATTGCGACAGCGGCATGATCCCGTGGCTGCTGATGATCGAACTGCTGTCCCGCAAGGGCATGACGCTGGCGGAAATGCTGGAGGAGCGGATGCGGCTGTATCCGTCCTCCGGAGAGACGAACTATACCATCGCCGACCCGGACGCGGCCATCGCGCGCCTGATCGCGACCTACGAGCCGCAGGCGGACAGCCGCGACGATCTGGACGGGGTGTCGCTGAATTTCGGCAAGTGGCGGTTCAACCTGCGCAAGTCGAACACGGAACCGGTGGTGCGCCTGAACGTCGAATCCGACGGCGACGCGGCGCTGGTGGCGGACAAGCAGGCCGAACTGGCGGCCCTGCTCAAGGCGTGACGGGGTGGCGGGCCGAAAGGCCCGCCCGCCTCAATCCGAGAACCCGAACGCGATGTAATCGCGCAGATAGGCTTGGCGTGCGGCCTGCAACAATGGCTTTTCGCGCAGGAAATCGGGCATGGGCTGGGTCTTTAGCCCGTTCAGGCGTGGGTCGTCGATGCCTGCGGTGCGGGCCAGGGCGGACAGGTCCTCGGCCAGGCGATCCTCGCGGATCAGCATGTCGGGGGTGGCGACACGGCTGAAGCCCGCGATCACCTCGGACTGGCTGGCCCATCCGGCATGGGTGGGCAGCGTTGTCTGGCCGTTCAGGTTGCGTTTCAGGAACCCCAGAAACTGCGCGAACAGGTCGAGCTGGTCCTGCTGCGACAGCCCCGCCAGCACCTCGTCGGCAGGCAGCGCCACGCGATGCACGTCGCGCATCAGCTGGCGCAGCTCTGGTGCGCCCTCCTGCAACAGCTGCCGGAATGCGGTCCAGGCCCGGTGCAGCGGATGGCGCAGCACCGCAAAGCTGCGATGGCCCGGCCGCTGGCGTTTCCACTGGCGCAGGCTGGTCTGAGTGAAATCGCCCGTGACCTGCCCCAGCCCGGCCATCCAGTCGCGCACCGCCCCCCCCGGACCACAGCGCACCGGCATGAAGATCAGCCCGGCCCCCGCATCCGTGGCGGTAAAGCTGGGCACCGACGGCCCCCGGCGCGGCTCGAAATTGGGGATGCGGCGCAGCATGAAGGGGTCGACCTGTGCCAAATCGGCCTGCATTTCCGCAAAATTGCCGACCTTTTCGGCCAGCTCGCGCGGGTTCTGGGGGACCTGGTCGCTGGCGGGTTCCACCCGGGGAATGTCGGTGCGGCCCAGCCAATGGACCAGCCCGGTCATCACGTCGGCATCGCGCAGATCCTCATAGCCCAGCCAGAAGGCGGTCTGGCCCGTCACCTGCAGCCGGTGCATCACCCGCAGCTGGAACCGTTCCACCGCGGCAATCATGTCGCGGAATTCCGGGCCGTCATAGGTGATGGTCGCGGGAATCGGAGTCTCGGTCTCGTTCAGCTTCCACTGGTTCGTCTGCCGGGCCAGCTGGGTCGAGACATAGCTGTCCAGCGGATTGCGGGTCAGCACGATCTTGGCGCATTCGGGATCGTGCATGATCGCGTCAAAGACCCGCGGATCGTGGTCGTGGAAATAGCGGAACCCCGGCAGGTGGCCCGGCTTGTCGAACAGTTTGTTCAGCAGGACCATCGGGTCCGCCTCGCGCTGGTCGCGGGTGATGCCCTGCAATTCGTCCTTGTCGGGCCAGCCCATCATGTAGGGGTTGAACGCCTCGCCAAAGCAGGTGACGCCGCGCAGGGCGTTCAGCGTCGACTCCAGCAGGTTGGACCCGGTGCGCATCTCGGCAAAGATGACGAAGCGGCGGAAGGGGCGGGTCATTCGGCGGCGGTCCTTTCGGGCAGGGTGATGTCGGCGGTGGGCAGCGCGTCCCCCGACAGGCGCGGGCGCAGGCCCGAATTCTTGAGCCTGCGCAGCAGATCCGCAAGCCCCTCCAGGTCGCGCATCCGGGGCATGTCGGTCGGCGGCCCGGCCTGCAGGGGCAGGTGGTGCAGCGACTGGAACAGCATCTCCTGCGGGCGGGCCAGGAAATCGGTCAGCTCGTGGACATGGACGCGCGCCTTGACCCAGACCGAATTCAGCACGTCCATCTGCGCGATCTCGGCGCGCTGCAGCAGCGCGGTGACGCGGCGGATGTCGTCAAAGGGCATGTCCGATTCCAGCAGCGGCAGCATCCAGGCCCCGGTGACGACATGGATATGGGCGTTCGGATCGGTGGCGATGAACCAGTTCAGCCGCTGATTGTCGCGCGGGCTGAACTGGAACACCTGCATGCGCGTGGTGATGCGGATCAGCGCGGTCAGGAACCCGTGCGGGTCGCGGTCGCGGATCAGCGTGTTGGACGAGATGGCTCCCGGCCCGATCGCGGGACGGCCGGCGAATTCGACCATCTCGGGGCCCAGCAGGTGGCCGTGGACATCGGCATCCAGAAGGCCCGCCAGCCAGTCCTCGAATTCGGGGAAGATGTCGGAAAAGCCCTGGAACACCGCATAGGGGGCCGAGGTCTTGCCGTTTTCGGCGTCCTTGCGCGGAAACCGGCTCTGCATGTAGAGGCCCGGCCGCCCCAGCAGGCGCCGCCGCACGGTGCGGTTGATCAACCGCTCGATCCGTTGGGGCTGGGGCGGGGACAGGTCGGGCTGGGGGCCGGGCGGGCGCGGGAAATGGGCCAGCAGCTCGGTCGCCTTGGGCCAGACCTTGCGCGCCACGAAACAGCGCGATTCCTCCAGCATCAAGGCGTGGTCGTCATACAGCTGATAGGGCCTGCCATTGTGGTCGAACTTGGCCAGGGTCAGGGAATGGCTCTCGATCCGGATGGCGTGGCGACGCGCCAGGGTCTGGAAATAGCTTTCGTCGGGAATCCAGGTCAGCCGGAAAAAACGGTCGAACTCGGACCGGCGGGGGTCCTCCAGGATGGCGCGCAGGGTGGCGGTGGTCAGGCACCACCATTGCGACCCCAGATGCGGCGACAGCCCCTTGGGCAGGCGGCGGCGGATGCCCAAGCCCCGCTGCAGGGCGGTCAGCCGGTCGAACAGCCAGCGCTGCTTGCGCCAGTCCAGCGGATAGAACAGGGTAAAGCGTTCCTCGTTCAGGCCGCCCACGGTCCAGCCGACATCCAGGGCATTGACGCTTTCGATGTGATCGCAGGCCGGGTCCAGCGCCAGGAACGCCGCCAGATCGCGCACTGGCCTGAGCGGCAGGCACGACCCCGAGGCCAGATAGACATGCGTCACCTCGGGGAACCGCTCCAGCAGCAGTTGGGCTGCGTCCTGCGTGGCCCGCACCAGGCTGAAGCGGCCCCAATCGCAGGTGTGGCGGCGCGAAAAGACGATGCCGGGCAGGTCCGACAGCGCGTCCCGCATCCGCGCCACCGACCGGGCCGAGGCCTTGGCATCAACATGGATCGCCACGCGGGCGCCCCCCTCGACCCAGATGCGGGCCATCCGGGCCGCCACGTCCAGCCGCGCATGGCACAACAGCACAACGCCCAGCTGGACCGCGCCTCCCGGTCCGCCCGGCCGCTGGTCGCCCGGCTTGATGCGGGATTTCGCCACCATCCCCGTCACGCCCAGTTCCCCCGCGAGATCAGCCCCAGATCCTCCAGCTGGCGCCAGTCGGCATATTCGCGCGATTCGCTGCACCACAGGTCCGTGCCGCGCCGCAACCCCGCGTGATAGGCCTGATATTCCTTACTGTTGGCGTAATGCTGGCGGCGGTCCAGCTCCTCTGCGGACTTGTCGGCAAAGGTGGGCAGGAACTTGGCATGCAGCAGGCAGCCCGACGCCATCTCTCCGCCGCTTTCGTCATAGACCCTGTTCAGATGGCGCGGCAGCAGCATGTGGGTGGAACTGACATAGGCATAGCGCCAGTGCCATTTCACCAGCGGCGTCTTGTTCAGGGCCGGGCCAGCCAGGGGTTCGGCGGTAAAGAACTTGCGCGTGCGCGGCCCACCCTGGATCCACAGGTTGCCGTAATAGGCGTTCTTGCTGATGCTGTAATTCGCCGGATCGAACCAGCGGGCGATCCGGAACGGGTCCGTGCCCTCCTCATAGGGTTGGTCCTCGATATTGCCGCGCGGATACATGTCCAGCAGCATCGCGGGAAAGCTGCGCCGCCCGGACGCATCCAGCCAGTCGGTCAGCGCCTCCAGCGGGCGCGAATCGCAATGCGGATAGATCAGGAACTCGTCCGGGTCGATCGTCAGGCACCAATGCCCGTGCCCGTATTTCATCAGCAGCCGGTTGATCCAGTCCATGCCGAACCGCGACCGCCTGTAGCCCGCATTGGTCCACCACAGCGACACGTCCGGCTGTTCGGCCAGATAGTTGCCGCTGCCATCGTCGCTGTCGTTGTTGACAAACAGGAAATGGTCGACGCCCAGCTTGCGGTAGTAATCCAGGAAATAGGGCAGGCGCACACGCTCGTTGCGCAGGGTCACGAAGGCCAGGATGTCGCCCTTGCGGATCTGGCCGGTGCGGTTCACGACCGATTTCAGCGCGCGGCGCCGATTCCAGGCGCGCACGATCAGATACTGTCGTTCGGACCGGCGGCGCAGACGGTCTGGGATCGGAATCCTGCCGATCCGCATCACGGGGTCCGGCGTTCTGCGAGGGGCGGGCAACAGGCTATCATGGGTCAAGCAATGTTCACCCGGCCGCGACTTGGCAAGCGTTTTCAGCCGGTTTGGTTACGCAGCCCCGTCACCTGTGCCCATCAGGCCCAGCTCGACCAGTTGCCGCCAGTCGCGCCACCGGACCGAATTCGGCCCCCGCAGGACCGGCCCCCGGGCCACCGCGCGGTGATAGTCGGCATAGGCCGCGGGATCGGCGAAATGTTGGCGGCGGTCCAGCTCCTCCTGCGATTTTTCCACGATATCGGGCAGGAACTTGCCATGCAGCAGCACCCCCGACAGGCGCGGATCGCCCGGCCCGTCATAGATCAGGTTCAGCCGCGGCGGCAGCACGGAATGGGTCGAATTGACATAGACCTGCCGCCCCGACCAGCGCATCAGCGGCAGCTTGTTCATGGTCGGTGCGCGGCGCGGATCACCCGCAAAGAAGACCCGATCGCGCACCCCGCCCTGCACCCACAGGTTGCGGCGCGGCATCATCCGCTGCGCGCGCCATGGACCGGGGTCGAACCAAGGCAGACGCGCCGTCAGGGGCGCGCCTTCGGGGGCATCCGCGGTGCCAAGCGGCCCGGAGGGATACAGGTCCAACATCACCGCGCCCAGCCCCGGCTGGCCGATCCGGTCCAGATGCGCCACCAGATCCGGCAGCGGCCGGGTGTCGTGATGGGGATAGACCAGCAATTCGTCGGCATCGACCGTCAGGCACCAATGCCCCCGCCCGAAACGCCACAGCAGCGCCCCCGCCCAGTCCAGCCCGAACCGCGCCGCGCGATAGCTGTTAGGGCAATGCCACAGCGACACGTCCGGCTGTTCCGCCAGATAGCGGTCCGAGCCGTCGGTGCTGGCATTGTCGACCATCAGGAAATGCGCGACGCCAAGCTGGCGGTAATGGTCCAGGAAACCGGGCAGATGCGCGATCTCGTTGCGCAGGGTCGTCACCGCCAGCACGTCGCCTGCGCGGATCGCGCCATGGCGTTCCGCCACCGGCTGCAGCGCCAGGCGCGCCCGCAAGGCGCGCCAGATCAGTTCGCGGCGCTTCCAGCGCAGGCGATAGGCCTGCCACGCCGCGCGCGGGGTCACCGCTTGTAATCGCCCGTCTGGTGCCAGCGCCAGGCATCCGCGATCATCTGCGGCATGGTCGACCGGTCGGGCGACCAGCCCAGCTCGGCCTTGGCGCGGGTGCTGCCGCAGACCAGTTTGACCGCGTCGCCGCCCCGGCGCGGGCCGTCCAGCATCGGCACCTCGCGGTTGGTGATGGCGCGCGTGGCATCGACCACCTCGCGGACCGAGAACCCGTCGCCGGTGCCCAGGCAGAACACCCGGCTGCCCTTGTCCGCGCGCAGCCATTCCAGGCCCTTCACATGCGCGTCGACCAGGTCCATCACGTGGACATAGTCGCGGATGCAGGTGCCGTCCGGGGTCGGATAGTCGGTGCCGTGGATGGTCAGCGCCGCCCGCTTGCCGTCCACCGCGTCCAGGATCAGCGGGATCAGATGGGTTTCGGGGCGGTGGAACTCGCCCACCTCTCCGTCAGGATCGGCGCCCGCCACGTTGAAATAGCGGAAGATCACCGACCGCAGCCCGTGCGAGGCCCCGAAATCGGCCAGCATATCCTCGATCGCGCGCTTGGACGCGCCATAGGCGTTCAGCGGCGCCTGCGGGGTATCCTCGTCCAGCACCTCGCCGTCGCGGTCGCCATAGGTCGCGCAGGTCGAGCTGAAGACGAAATCCAGGCACCCCGCCGCAATCGCCGCCTCGATCAGGTTCAGCGACCCTGCGACATTGTTGCGCCAGTAGCGGCCCGGTTCGGCCATCGCCTCGCCCACCTGGGACAGGGCCGCGAAATGCAGCACCGCCACGGGCCGGTGTTGGGCAAAGGCCGCGTCCAGGGCTGCGCGGTCCATCAAATCGGCCTCGACCACAGGGCCGAAGCGCACGGCATCGCGCCAGCCGGTCGAGAAATTGTCCAGCGTGACGGGAACGAACCCTGCCGCCGCCAGCGCCTTGCAGGCGTGCGAGCCGATATAGCCCGCCCCGCCCGTCACCAGAACCTTGTCCGCCATGCTTATTCGGCAGCCCGGCGCATGGACATCACCTGATGCAGGTATTCGGCGAACTCGTCCTTCAGCTCGTCACGCTCCAGGCCAAAGGCCACGGTCGCCTGCAGGAAGCCCGCCTTGGAGCCGCAGTCGAAGCGCTGGCCGCGGAAGCGCAGGCCGAACACGTCGCGGCCCGCCTGGATCTCTTCGGCGATGGCGTCGGTCAGCTGGATCTCGCCGCCGGCGCCCTGCTTGAGCTTGTTGAGGTTCTTCATCACGGTCGGCGCCAGGATATAGCGGCCGATCACCGCCAGGTTCGACGGCTGCGTGCCGGTGGCGGGCTTTTCGACCATGCCCTTGGCGCGCACGATGGCGCCCATGTCCTCGGCCACGTCCAGAACGCCGTAAGCCTTGGCCTTTTCGGGGGCGACCTCCATCGTGGCGACCATGCTGCCGCCGGTCTCGCCATAGGCCTCGATCATCTGCTGCAGGCAGGGCGGCTCACCCTGGATGACGTCGTCGGTCAGCACCACGGCAAAGGGCTCGTCATCCGACAGCAGGCGACGGGCGCACCAGACCGCGTGGCCCAGGCCCAGGGCCTTGTGCTGGCGGATATAGGCGATGGCGCCGGAGTCCATGTTGGTGGCGCGCAGGATCTCCAGCAGGTCGGTCTTGCCGGCCTTCTTGAGGCTGGATTCCAGCTCGTGGGCGTGATCGAAGTAATCCTCCAGCGAGCCCTTGCCGCGCGAGGTGACAAAGATGAATTCCTTGATGCCGGCGGCGCGGGCCTCGTCGATGGCGTATTGGATCAGCGGTTTGTCGACCAGCGACAGCATCTCCTTGGGGATGCTTTTCGTGGTGGGAAGAAAGCGCGTTCCCAAGCCAGCGACGGGGAAAATGGCTTTCGTAACCTTGCGACCCATGACGGATACCTCTGATGGTTCGGTGGGACCGGTCCCACCCTGAATGACGTTGATGCCTTGCCGGGCAGAGACGGTGAGTTCAATGCGCAGATTATTCCGTAGGCAGCTTGTCGCCAAGCGATTGTACCAAAATAGACAAATATTTCACGTATTCGCCACACGGCAGGGCAAACCGGCTCAGGCGATGCCCATATCCTGCATCATCTGCTCCAGCCGGGTAACATCCTCGGGGTTGTTCAGTTCCCAGAACTGGCGGCCGCGCGCCTCGACCTCGACGCACAGCACCGGCCGACCGCGCTCCAGGAAGCGCAGCTGCTCCAGGCCCTCCAGCCGCTCCAGCGTGCCTTCGGGCCAGGTGGGGTATTCCGCCAGGGCGTCGGGGCGATAGGCATAGACGCCCACATGGTGAAAGACCGGGCTGGGCCAGTCCGGGGCCACGTCGCCCGGCACGAAGGGCACGACCTCCTTGGAGAAATAGAGCGCCCGCCCGTCATGACCGAACACCGCCGTCGTCCCGCCGACGCGGCCCGCGTGGCGATCCGCGATCAGGTCGGCGCGCATGGCGCCGGTGCAGCGCAGCACGGGGGTCGCCACCTCGGCGCCCGGATCGGCGCGCAGGCCCGCCACCAGATCCTCCACGAACCAGGCGGGCGTCAGCGGCGCGTCGCCCTGCAGGTTCACGACGATCTCGGGGGTCAGGCCAAGGTTGGCCACCGCCTCGGCGCAGCGTTCGGTGCCGTTGCGGCAATCGGGGCTGGTCATCGCGACCTCGGCGCCAAAGGCCAGCGCGTGGTCGCGGATGCGGTCGTCATCGGTGGCCACGATCACCCGGTCGATGCCGCCGACCGCCATGGCCGCGTCCCAGCTGCGCCGGATCAGGCTGCGCGCCTGCCCGCCCGCGCCGCGCAGTTCGACCAGCGGCTTGCCCAGATAGCGGGTCGAGGCAAAGCGGGCGGGAATGACGATAACGACCGACATCTCAGGCCTTCACCAGCAGGACGCCGGGGGCGTAGGCGATGAAGAACGGGTTCTCAAATCCCGGCTTGCCATAGGCCAGGGGGGTGTGGTCGTCGAACCGCACCACCTGACCGCCCGCGCTGCGCAGCACCGCGTCGCCCGCCGCCGTGTCCCATTCCATCGTGCGGCCCAGCCGCGGATAGAGGTCCGCCTCTCCGGTCGCGACCAGGCAGAATTTCAGCGAGCTGCCCGCGCTGGTCATGTCGCGCACGCCGTATTGCGCGATATAGGCGTCGGTGGCCGCATCGCGATGCGATTTCGACGCCACGACCATCAGGCCGCGATTGTCGGGCGTGGCGTTGACGCCGATGGGCTGGGTCTGCCCGGGCTGGTCGCCGAAGGGACCCGTCTCCTCGACCGAGCGGCCGTCGGCGGTGGTATAAAACAGCCGCCCCTTGGCGGGGGCATAGACCACGCCGCGCACCGGCACGCCGTCCTGGACATAGGCGATGTTGACGGTGAAATCGCCGCGCCGCTGCACGAATTCCTTGGTCCCGTCCAGCGGATCGACGATCAGGAAGGTCCGCAGGCTCTGGCCGTGGGTGTCGGCCTGCTCCTCGGTGACCAGGGGGGTGTCGGGAAAGGCCGCGCGCAGCCCCTTCGAAATCAGTGCGTCCGCGGCCTCGTCAGCTGCGGTGACAGGCGAATCATCGGACTTGGCACGGGTGTCGAAATCGTCCGACCGATAGATCTCCATGATCCTCTCTCCGGCCAGCAGGGCAAGGCGCCGCATTTCGGTGGTCAGTCGGTCGAATTGCATTCACTTTCCTTTCCCTGCGCGGGGCCGTCGGCCGCTGCCGGATTGTGCGAAGGTCCGGTCCCCCTTATGATCGCAGGCGGGTCCGTCGGCAAGCATGCGACCACGGTCCGGACAGGCCGGACCCACCGCCCTCATCGACGGAGCACGACCCTTGTTCAAGCAGCGCCAGAACCGGAACATGTTTCAGGCCGCGTTCACCACGCTGGCGCTGATCTATCACCAGACGGTCTACAACCTGCGCACGGAACACCGCAATGCGGTGGTGGGCCTGCTGCTGACCATGGTGCAAAGCGCGCTGTTCGTGGTGGTGTTCCTAGCCATGTACGCGCTGATCGGGCTGAAAACCTCTCCGATCCGGGGGGATTTCCTGCTCTATATCATGTCGGGCATCTTCATCTTCATGCTGCATGTGCAGACGGTGGCGGCCGTCGCAGGCAGCCATTCGATCTCGTCGGGGATCATCAAGCACGAACCGCTGAACGCGGCGGTGCTGATCTCGGGGGCGGCGCTGTCGGTGCTCTATCGCCAGACGATCGGCTGCATCGTCATCCTGTCGATCTATCACCTGGGGTTCCAGGAGATCACGATCTATGACCCCCTGGGGGCGGGGGCGCTGTTCCTGCTTGCCTGGTTCTCGGGATGCTGCGTGGGGCTGGTGTTCCTGGGCATCCGGCCCTGGTCGCCGCAGGCCTGCAAGGTACTGACGACGCTGTATCAGCGGGTCAACATGTTCGCCTCGGGCAAGTTCTTCGTGGCCAACACGCTGCCCGGCTTCATCCTGCCCTGGTTCGCGTGGAACCCGCTGTTCCACCTGATCGACCAGGAACGCGGGTTCCTGTTCATCAACTATTCGCCGCACCGCACCAGCCTGCTCTATCCGCTTTGGTTCTCGATCGCGGCGCTGATGATCGGGTTGCTGATCAACTTCACCACCCGCAAGTACGAATCCATCAGCTGGAGCGCGACCCAGTAGAAATCGCCGCATTTGCAGGCCCCTTCGGCCCATTTTGGGGCCCGGCGGTGCTTGCGGGGCCGAATTGCATCCCTATATACACCCCCGAAGCGGTCCGGAGGTTCCGGGCCGTTCACGCAAGGGATCGGGCCTCGGGGGCCACAACGGACCCGAAGTCCACGATATCGCCGCAAGAGAAGGTTATATTCACATGTCCAAAGTCATCGGCATCGACCTCGGCACCACCAACAGCTGCGTGGCCATCATGGACGGCAGCCAGCCCAAGGTCATCGAGAACAGCGAAGGCGCGCGCACGACGCCCTCGATCGTCGGCTTCAAGGACGGCGAACGTCTGGTCGGCCAGCCGGCCAAGCGCCAGGCCGTGACCAACCCCACCAACACCGTCTTTGCCGTGAAACGCCTGATCGGGCGCCGCATGGGCGACGAGGCCGTGGAAAAGGACCGCAAGATGGTCCCCTTCACCATCGCGGACGGTGGCAACGGCGATGCATGGGTCGAAGTGCAGGGTGAGAAATATTCCCCCGCGCAGGTCAGTGCGATGATCCTTCAGAAGATGAAGGAGACCGCCGAAAGCTATCTGGGCGAGACCGTGACCCAGGCTGTGATCACCGTTCCGGCCTATTTCAACGACGCTCAGCGTCAGGCGACCAAGGACGCGGGCAAGATCGCCGGCCTCGAGGTCCTGCGCATCATCAACGAGCCGACCGCAGCCGCACTGGCCTATGGTCTGGACAAGAAGGAAACCAAGACGATCGCGGTCTATGACCTCGGCGGCGGGACCTTCGACATCACCATCCTGGAAATCGATGACGGGTTGTTCGAGGTGAAATCCACGAACGGCGACACCTTCCTGGGTGGCGAAGATTTCGACATGCGGATCGTGAACTATCTGGCCGACGAGTTCAAAAAAGAGCACGGCGTCGATCTGTCCAAGGACAAGATGGCCCTGCAGCGCCTGAAGGAAGCCGCTGAGAAGGCCAAGATCGAGCTGTCCAGCAGCAGCCAGACCGAGATCAACCAGCCGTTCATCTCGATGGACAAGAACTCGGGCACGCCGCTGCACCTGGTCGTCAAGCTGACGCGCGCCAAGCTGGAAAGCCTTGGAAAGCCTGGTCGCGGACCTGATCAAGCGGACCATGAAACCCGTCCAAGACGCGCTGAAGGATGCCGGCTGTTCCAAGTCGGACATCGACGAGGTCGTTCTGGTCGGCGGCATGACCCGCATGCCCAAGGTCGTGGCCGAGGTCACCGACTTCTTCGGCAAGGAGCCCCACAAGGGCGTGAACCCCGACGAGGTTGTGGCCCTGGGCGCCGCCATTCAGGCCGGCGTGCTGCAGGGTGACGTCAAGGACGTCGTGCTGCTGGACGTGACGCCCCTGTCCCTGGGCATCGAGACCCTGGGCGGCGTGTTCACCCGCCTGATCGACCGCAACACCACCATCCCGACCAAGAAATCGCAGATCTTCTCGACCGCCGAGGACAACCAGGGCGCCGTGACCATCCGCGTCTTCCAGGGCGAGCGGGAAATGGCCGCGGACAACAAAATGCTGGGCCAGTTCAACCTGGAGCACATCCCGCCCGCGCCGCGCGGCATGCCCCAGATCGAGGTGACCTTCGACATCGACGCCAACGGCATCGTGTCGGTGGCGGCCAAGGACAAGGGCACCGGCAAGGAGCAGACCATCACCATCGCAGCCTCGGGCGGTCTGACCGACGAGGACATCGAGCGGATGGTCAAGGATGCTGAGGCGAACGCCGAGGGCGACAAGACCCGCCGCGAGCTGGTCGAGGCCAAGAACCAGGCCGAAAGCCTGATCCACTCGACCAACAAGTCGCTGGCCGAGCATGGCGACAAGGTGGACGCCTCGACCGTCGAGGCGATCGAGCTGGCCATCGGCGCGCTGGAGGAATCGCTGAAATCTGAAGAGCCGGGCAAGATCCGCTCGGGCATCCAGAACGTGATGGATGCGTCCATGCGTCTGGGTGAGGCGATCTACAAGAACCAGCAGAGCGCCGAAGAGGCCGATCCGTCGGACCGTGACGCCCCGCGTGATGTCGACGACGACATCGTGGACGCCGATTTCGAAGATCTGGGCGACGACAAGAAGCGCGGCTGATCGGGGCCGCATCCCCTGACCGGGCCGGTCCGCCATCTGCTGCGGGCCGGCCTGTTTCATGGGGACAGCTGAACAGGACGACACATGAGCAAGCGTTGTTACTACGAAGTGCTCGGGGTCACGCGCGGGGCCTCGACCGACGAGATCAAGAAGGCCTATCGGATCAAGGCCAAGGAACTGCACCCTGACCGCAATCAGGACGATGCGACCGCCGAGGCCCGCTTCAAGGAAGCGAACGAGGCCTATGACTGCCTCAAGGACGAACAGAAAAAGGCGGCCTATGACCGCTTTGGCCATGCGGCCTTCGAGGGTGGCATGGGCGGCGGCGGCGGTGGACGCGGCCAGCATCCCGGCGATTTCGGCGCGGCCTTTGCCGATGTGTTCGAGGATCTGTTCGGCGACATGATGGGCCGTCGCGGTGGCGGCGGCGGCGGCGGTCGGGCGCGCGCACAGCGCGGCCAGGACCTGCGCTACAACCTGCGCGTCACGCTGGAGGAGGCCTATCGCGGCGTCCAGAAGCCGATCACGGTCCGCGGCTCGGTCGCCTGCGGCGAATGCGCGGGCACCGGGGCCGAGGGCGCATCCCAGCCCGCCGCCTGCCCGACCTGCGCGGGCATGGGCAAGGTCCGCGCCCAGCAGGGCTTTTTCACGGTCGAGCGCACCTGCCCCACCTGCGGCGGCGCGGGCCAGATCGTCAAGAACCCCTGCAAGGCCTGCCACGGCGCCGGGCGCCAAGAGCGCGATCGGGCGCTGTCCGTGAACATTCCCGCGGGCGTCGAGACCGGCACCCGCATCCGTCTGGCCGGAGAGGGCGAGGCGGGGATGCGCGGCGGCCCGACCGGCGATCTGTACATCTTCATCGAGGTGGCCGAGCACGCGATCTTTCTGCGCGACGGCAAGATGCTGGCTTGCCAGGTGCCGGTCAGCATGGCCACGGCCGCCCTGGGCGGAGAGGTCGAGGTGCCGACGATCGACGGCGGGCGTGCCCGCGTTAAGGTCGCCGCCGGCAGCCAAACCGGCCGGCAGATGCGCCTGCGCGGCAAGGGCATGCCGCCTTTGCGCCACGGCCCCGGCGCGCAGGGCGATTTCGGCGACATGCTGATCGAGCTGACCGTCGAGACTCCGGTGAACCTGACCCCGCGCCAGCGCGAGCTGCTGCGCGAGTTCGAGGCCGAAAAGGCCGATAACAGCCCGCAATCGGACGGTTTCTTCGACAAGGTCAAAAGTTTTTGGGGTGGGATGACCCGGTAACGGGTTAACCCTTCCTTTACCGGTTCGGGCCATGATCGACGCATGGACCCGAATCGTGCCTTTCGCGAAATGCCCCTGCCGCTGTTCGCCCCGGCGGCCGATGATGTGGCCGCGGAACCGGCGAACGCGCCGGGAAAGGCGCCCTCCTATCTGGCCGATCACCGGGCGCGGCTGCGCGACCGGTTCATGCAGGGCGGGGCCGCCGCCATGCCCGATTACGAGCTGCTGGAGCTGGTGCTGTTCCGCGCCATCCCGCGCCAGGACGTCAAGCCGCTGGCCCGCCTGCTGATCGAGACCTTTGGCGATTTCAACCGCGTGGTCACGGCCGCGCCCGCACGCCTGCTGGCCGTGGCCGGCGTCGGCCCTGCCGTCGTGACCGAGCTGAAGATCGTCGAGGCCGCGGCCCAACGCATGGCCCGCGCCCGCATCATGCACCGCCCGGTCCTGTCCAGCTGGCAATCGCTGCTGGATTATTGCCACACCGCCATGGCGCATCGCGAGATCGAGCAGTTCCGTGTGCTGTATCTGGACCGCAAGAACGTCCTGATCGCGGATGAGGAACAGTCGCGCGGCACCGTGGACCACGTCCCCGTCTATCCGCGCGAGATCATCCGCCGCGCGCTGGAGCTGAACGCCTCGGCGCTGATCCTGGTTCACAACCACCCCTCGGGCGATCCCACACCCTCGGACAGCGACATCGCCATGACGACGCGCATCAGTCAGGCCGCCGACAGCATGGGAATCACCATCCACGACCATTTGATCATCGGCAAGTCGCGCGAACTCAGCTTTCGCTCGGAAAGGTTGCTGTGAGCAGGGCCTGCAACCGCGACACCCTGCCGCAGTGATGGCGCAAACGCGCGCTGCAATTGTGTCTGACGGGTCGAATTGCATCGGCATGCGACGGCTTATCATCTGGACTGACGAGGAATTGAGGGCTAGAACCGCCCCGCGAAGGCTGCGTTCGGACGCGGCCCGGAATGTCGTATCGGCCTGACTTTCGGCCCGAATTGGAGTATGACCCGTGTCCCACGCAGATGACCACGTAGGCACCCGGAGGGATTTCCTCTATTATGCCACGGCGGGCGCAGGCACGGTGGCCGCCGGTGCCGCCGCCTGGACCCTTGTGAATCAGATGAACCCCTCGGCGGATGTGCAGGCGCTTGCCTCGATCCAGGTCGATGTCAGCGGCATCGCGCCCGGTTCGCAGATCACCGTGCTGTTCCTGGGCAAGCCCGTGTTCATCCGCCGCCGCACCCCCGAGGAAATCGAGGCGGGCCGCGCCGTCGACCTGAACGACCTGCCCGACCGCAACGCGCAGAACCCCAACCTGGACGACAACGCCCCGGCGACCGACCAGAACCGCGCCCTGGACGATACGGGCGAGTGGCTGGTCCAGATCGGCGTCTGCACCCATCTGGGCTGCGTGCCGATCGGTGACGGCGCGGGCGATTTCGGCGGCTGGTTCTGCCCCTGCCACGGCAGCCACTATGACACCGCCGGCCGCATCCGCCGCGGGCCCGCGCCGCAGAACATGCACATTCCGCTAGCGTCGTTCGTGAACGACACCACCATCCAGCTGGGTTAAGGAGGGTTATCATGGCCGGAATACCGCACGACCATTACGAGCCCAAGACGGGCTTCGAGAATTGGCTGCACCGTCGACTGCCCGTCGCGGGGCTGCTCTACGACACGCTGATGATCCCCACGCCCAAGAACCTGAACTGGATGTGGATCTGGGGCATCGTCCTGGTCTTCTGTCTGCTGCTGCAGATCATCACCGGTGTCGTGCTGGTGATGCACTATACCCCGCATGTCGACATGGCCTTCGCCAGCGTCGAGCACATCATGCGCAACGTGAATGGCGGGCATATGCTGCGCTATATCCACATGAACGGCGCGTCGCTGTTCTTCGTGGCGGTCTATCTGCACATTTTCCGCGGCCTCTACTACGGCAGCTACAAGGCCCCGCGCGAGGTCACCTGGATCATCGGCATGCTGATCTACATCCTGATGATGGCGACCGCCTTCATGGGATATGTGCTGCCTTGGGGCCAGATGTCCTTCTGGGGCGCGACCGTGATCACCGGCCTGTTCGGCGCCATCCCCGGCGTGGGAGAGACGCTGCAGACCTGGCTGCTGGGCGGACCGGCGGTCGGCAACGCGACGCTGAACCGCTTCTTCTCGCTGCATTACCTGCTGCCCTTCATCATCGCGGGCCTGGTGATCGTGCATGTGTGGGCCTTCCACTCGACGGGCAACAACAACCCGACGGGCATCGAGGTGCGCCGCACCAGCAAGGAAGAGGCCGAAAAGGACACCCTGCCCTTCTGGCCCTATTTCGTCATCAAGGACCTGTTCGCGCTGGCGCTGATCCTGGCGATCTTCTTCGCGATCGTGGGCTTCATGCCCAACTATCTGGGCCACCCGGACAACTATATCGAGGCGAACGCCCTGGCGACGCCCGCGCATATCGTGCCGGAATGGTACTTCCTGCCCTTCTACGCGATCCTGCGCGCCTTCGACGCCGAGGTCTGGCTGGTCCAGCTGGTGCAGTTCGCGACCTTTGGCATCGTCGACGCCAAGTTCTTCGGCGTGCTGGCGATGTTCGGTGCGATCGTCGTGATGGGTCTGGCCCCCTGGCTGGACACCAGCCGCGTGCGCTCGGGCCGCTATCGTCCGCAGTTCAAGTGGTGGTTCTGGCTCTTGGCCGCGGACTTCATGATCCTGATGTGGGTGGGCGCCATGCCGGCCGAAGGGATCTATCCCTATATCGCGCTGGCGGCCTCGGCCTATTGGTTCGCCTACTTCCTGGTGATCCTGCCCCTGCTGGGCGTGATCGAAAAGCCCGAGCCGATGCCGGCCACCATCGAGGAAGACTTCAACGCACATTACGCGCCCAAGGTTGGTGGAACCAGCCTGACGCAGCCGGCCGAGTGAGAGGACCCAGGATCATGCTGAAAGCATTTGCGATCGCCGCCGTCACGGCTCTTGGCCTGTCCGGCCCGGCGATGGCCGCAGGCGAGGCTGGGCATATCGAGGACGTTCCCTTCTCCTTCGAGGGTCCGTTCGGCTCGTTCGACCAGTTCCAGCTGCAGCGCGGGCTGCAGGTCTATACCGAGGTCTGCTCGGCCTGCCACGGGCTGCAATACGTCGCCATCCGCACCCTGTCGGATGACGGCGGCCCCGGCCTGCCCGAGGATCAGGTCCGCGCCTATGCGGCGGACCTGCTGCCGGTCTGGGACGAGGCCCTGGGCGAGGAGCGTGCGCGCACCGTCACCGACCATTTCCCGACCATCTCGGGCGATGGCATGGGTCCCGACCTGTCGCTGATGGCCAAGGCGCGGGCGGGCTTCCACGGTCCCTACGGTCTCGGCATCAACCAGTTGGTGCGCGGCATGGGCGGCCCGGAATACATCCACGCCCTGCTGACCGGCTATACCGGCGAGGAGCAGGAGCAGGCCGGCACGCTGCTGCATGGCAACTCCGCCTTCCCGGGCGGCTGGATCAGCATGGCGGCCCCGCTGTCGGACGACCGCGTCACCTATGAGGATGGCACCCCCGCGACCGTCGATCAGATGTCGTTGGACGTGTCGGCCTTCCTGATGTGGACCGCCGAACCCAAGATGATGGACCGCAAGGGCGTCGGTCTGGTCGCGGTTCTGTTCCTGCTGCTGCTGACCGTGCTGCTCTATCTGGTCAACAAGCGTCTGTGGGCACCCCACAAGGGCAAGCTGCCCGCCTGATCCGACCCGGACAGCCCGACATGACAGGACGCGCCCCGCAACGGGCGCGTCTTTTCACATCTGGACAAGGCCCGGCCTGCCCGGTCACATGACCCACCAATCGCGGAGGCAGTCATGGCAATCTGGAACCTGGGCTCGATCAACATCGACCATGTCTATCGGCTGGACAGCCTGCCCCAGCCCGGAGAGACGCTGGCCTCGCGCGGCTATGCCCAGGGGCTGGGCGGCAAGGGCGCGAACCAGTCGGTCGCCGCCGCCCGCGCGGGCGCCACGACGCATCATCTGGGCGCGATGGGCTCCGGTGACGATTGGGTGCGCGACCGGCTGGCGCAGGCGGGGGTCGACATGGGCCATGTCGCGCGCCTGGACGATCAGGCCACCGGCCATGCGATCATCCTGCTGGATGCCGATGCGGAAAACGCCATCGTCATCCATCCCGGCGCGAATCGCGCCATCGACGAGGCCGCACTGACGGACGCCCTGTCCACACTGTCCCCCTCCGACACGCTGCTGATCCAGAACGAGACGAACGGTCAGGTCGCCGCCGCCCAGGCCGCGCAGGCCCGCGGCGCGCGGGTGATCTATTCCGCGGCCCCCTTCGATCTGGAGGCGGTGCGCGCGGTCCTGCCCCATGTCTCGATCCTCGCGATGAACGAGGGCGAGGCGCAGCAGCTGTTCGCGGGCATTCCCGGCGATCTGCCGGTCCAGGGCCTGCTGATCACGCGGGGCGCCGAGGGTGCCGAATACCGCGACCTGACCACCGGCCAGGTCCACAGCCAGTCCTCGTTCCGGGTCACGCCCGTGGACACGACCGGCGCGGGCGACACCTTTGCGGGCTATTTCGCGGCGGCGCTGGATGCGGGTGCGGATGTCGCCGCGGCCCTGCGGCTGGCATCAGGGGCGGCGGCGGTCAAGGTCACGCGCGCGGGCGCAGGCGACGCCATCCCCACCCGCGCCGAGGTCGAGGCGTTCCTGGCCGATCAGCCGATCTGACCGCGCACGCCGCCGGTCTGCGCCCGGTCCATCAGCAGGTGGTCCAGCAGCACGCAGGCGGCCATCGCCTCGGCCACGGGCACGGCGCGGATGCCGACGCAGGGGTCGTGGCGGCCCTTGGTGATGACCTCGATCTCCTCTCCGCGCGAATTGATTGACCGGCGGGGCGTGGTGATGGAGCTGGTCGGCTTGATCGCGAACCGCACCACGATGTCCTGCCCGGTCGAGATGCCGCCCAGGATGCCGCCCGCATGATTCGACAGGAAGTCCGGCCCGTCCGGCCCCATGCGGATCTCGTCCGCGTTCGACACGCCGGTCAGCGCGGCCGATGCCATGCCCTCGCCGATCTCGACCGCCTTGACGGCGTTGATCGACATCATCGCGGCGGCCAGATCGGTGTCCAGTTTCGCATAGACCGGCGCGCCCAGACCGGGCGGACAGCCTTGAACGCAAACCTCGATGGCCGCGCCGACGCTGTTCTGGTCCTTGCGGATGCCGTCCAGGTAATCGGACCAGGCCTGAACCGCGCCCGCATCGGGCAGAAAGAACGGGTTGTCATTGACCGCCGACAGGTCCATCCGGGCGCGGTCCAGATGCAGCGCCCCCATCTGCACCATGTAACCGGTGATCTTCAGGTCGGGTACCAATGCGGCCAGCACCGCCTGCGCCACGGCGCCTGCCGCAACCCGCGCCGCGGTTTCGCGCGCGGACGACCGGCCCCCGCCGCGATAATCGCGCACCCCGTATTTCAGGTGATAGGTGATGTCGGCATGACCGGGGCGAAAGCTGGTGGCGATATCGCCGTAATCCTTGGACCGCTGATCGGTATTCTCGATCATCAGCTGGATCGCGGTGCCGGTGGTCACGCCCTCGAACACGCCCGACAGGATGCGCACCTGATCGGGTTCGCGCCGCTGCGTGGTGTGTTTGGACGTGCCGGGGCGGCGACGGTCCATGAAACCCTGGATGTAGGCCTCCGTCAGGGGCACGCCGGGGGGCACGCCGTCGACGGTCGCGCCCAAGGCGGGGCCGTGGCTTTCGCCCCAGGTGGTGAACCGGAACTCGCGGCCGAAGGTGTTGTAGCTCATGGGCGCGTCTCCTCGGACAGGGCTTTCAATTCATAGATCAGCTCCAGCGCCTCGCGCGGGCTGAGCGTGTCGGGATGCACCGCCCGCAGACGGTCGTCCAACGGGCGAGCCTTGGGCGGGGGCGGCGGAGCGGCCCGGAACAGCGGCAGGTCGTCGATCAGCGCGACGGGCCGCGCGGCCTGCCGTTCGCCCGATTCCAGCGCGTCCAGGACGGCGCGGGCGCGGTCCACGACCGACGCGGGCAGGCCCGCCAGCTTGGCCACCTGCACGCCATAGGACCGATCCGCCGCGCCCTTCCTGACCTCGTGCAGAAAGATTACCTCGCCCTGCCATTCGCGCACGGTGACGGTGGCGTTCTCGACCCCGTACAGCTTGGCCGACAGGGCGGTCATCTCATGGTAATGGGTCGCGAACAGCGCGCGACAGCGGTTCATGCCGTGCAGATGCTCCATCACCGCCCAGGCAATGGACAACCCGTCCCAGGTCGATGTGCCCCGGCCGATCTCGTCCAGGATGACCAGCGCACGGTCATCGGCCTGATTGAGGATCGCGGCCGTCTCGACCATCTCGACCATGAAGGTCGACCGCCCGCGCGCCAGATCATCGGCGGCGCCCACGCGGCTGAACAGCTGGCTGACCAGCCCGATATGGGCGTCGCGCGCGGGCACGAAGGCCCCGGCCTGCGCCAGCACCGCAATCAGCGCGTTCTGCCGCAGAAAGGTCGACTTGCCCGCCATGTTCGGCCCGGTCAGCAGCCAAATGGCAGGCGTCGCCCCCGTGGTCAGGTCGCAATCGTTGGCGACAAAGCTCTGCGCCTTGCGCCGCAGCGCGCGTTCCACCACCGGGTGCCGCCCGCCCGTGATCACAAAGGCGCGGCTGTCATCCACGCGGGGCCGGACCCAACCCTCGCCCGAGGCCAGGTCCGCGAAGGCCCCGGCCAGGTCGATCTCGGCCAGCGCGCGGGCGGCCTGCCCGACCTGGGCCGCGGCATCCAGCACGGCGCGGCGCAGGCGGTCAAAGACCCCGCGCTCGATCTCCAGCGCGCGGTCGCGGGCGTTCAGGATGCGGGTCTCCAGCTCCGACAACTCCACCGTGGTGAAGCGGATCTGGTTCGCGGTCGTCTGGCGGTGGATGAAGGTCTGGTTCAGCGGCGCGGCCATCATGCGGTCGGCATGGGTGGTCGTCGTCTCGATGAAATAGCCCAACACGTTGTTATGCTTGATCTTCAGGCTGGGAACGCCCGCCAGTGCGGCGTAATCGGCCTGCATCCCGGCGATGACGCCCCGCCCCTCGTCGCGCAACCGGCGGGTCTGGTCCAGATCGGCGTCATGCCCCTCGGCCACGAAACCGCCGTCGCGCGCCAGCAGCGGCGGCTCGGCCACCAGCGCGTCATCCAGAACCGCCACCAGATCATCATGGCCCACCAGATCGCCCGCTGCATCGCGCAGCACCGGGGCTGCGTCACCCGGCAGCCGCGCGGCAATCGCCGCCCCCTGCGCCAGCCCGGCGCGAATCGCGGCCAGATCGCGCGGCCCGCCCCGGTCCAGCGCCAGCCGCGACAGCGCCCGGTCCATGTCCGGCACCCGCGCCAGCGCGCCGCGCAGATCGGCCAACAGCCGCGCATCCGCAGCCAGCGCCGCCACCGCATCGTGTCGCGCCGCGATCAGCGCCAGATCGCGCGACGGTGCGCTGATCCGACGCTCCAGCAGGCGCGCGCCGGGGGCGGTCACGGTGCGGTCGATCGCGGCCAGCAGCGACCCCTCGCGCCCGCCCGACAGGGCCTGGGTCAGCTCCAGGTTGCGCCTTGTGGCCGCGTCGATCTGCATCGCGCCGCCCGCGCGTTCGCGCATGGGCGGGCGCAGCAGGGGCAGCTTGCCCTTTTGCGTCATGTCCAGATAGTCAACGATGGCGCCCATCGCCGACAGCTCTGCCCGGCTAAAGGTGCCGAACCCGTCCAGCGTCTCCACGCCATACAACGCGCACAGCCGCCGCGCGCCCGCATTGCTGTCGAACGCCCCGGCATGCAGGTCGGTCAGCGCCGCGCCCGCATCCGCGACCAGCTCCTCAAGCCCCGTGTCGCAGGCCAGCACCTCGCGCGGGGCCAGCCGCGCCAGTTCGGGCGCCAGCCGCGGCAGCGCGCAGTCCATCACCGAAAACGCACCGGTCGAGATGTCGACCCAGGCCAGCGCGCCCTCCTCGCGGACCACCGCAAAGGCCGCCAGGTAATTGTGCCGACGCGCCTCCAGCAGCGATTCCTCGGTCAGGGTGCCGGGGGTGACCAGACGGACCACATCGCGGGCCACGACCGATTTCGACCCGCGCTTCTTCGCCTCGGCGGGGTCCTCCATCTGTTCGGCGATGGCCACGCGGAACCCCTTGCGGATCAGCGTCAGCAGATAGCCCTCGGCCGCATGCACCGGCACGCCGCACATGGGGATCGGCTCGCCCAGATGGGTGCCGCGTTTCGTCAGCGCGATGTCCAGTGCGCTCGCCGCCGCCACCGCGTCGTCAAAGAACATCTCGTAGAAATCGCCCATGCGATAGAACAGCAGCGCGCCGGGATTGGCCTCCCGGATCGCAAGGTATTGCGCCATCATCGGCGTGGGCTGATCAGACATGTCCTTGGTCATGGGCGGTTTCTATCCGCTTGCGCGGACGCGCGAAACCTCTACATTCGGGGCGACCTCGGGGTGCCCTGTCGGGCTGAGACGCGCATGCGGACCCGTTGAACCTGATCCGGGTCAAACCGGCGGAGGGAAGGTGCGGCACACCCTTCTTTCGTGATCCCTGAAAGGAAGGCCGCCGATGAAATCCATCCTGATCCCCGCCCTGCTGCTGGCCACCCCCGCGATGGCCGAAGGTCGTGTCCTGACCGTCTATGCCGGCGACAGCGTCACCAGCGAATGGGGCCCCGGCCCCGCCATCGAACAGGGGTTCGAGGCGATCTGCGATTGCGACCTGCAATTCGTGACCGGCGACGTGCTGCCCCGCGTGATGATGGAGGGTGCGGGCACGCAGGCCGACATCGTCTTTGGCCTGAACACCGACATGACCGCGCGCGCCCGCGCATCGGGTCTGTTCGCGCCGCATGGGCAGGACACGTCCGACCTGTCGCTGCCCATCGCGTGGGAGGACGAGATCTTCCTGCCCTACAACTGGGGTGAGACGGCCTTTGTCTATGACAGCACCCGGCTGGAGAACCCGCCCGCCAGCTTTGCCGAGCTGCTGGAGGCCGAGGATATCCGCATCGTCATCCAGGACCCGCGCAGTTCGGTGTCGGGTCTGGCGATGCTGCTGTGGGTCAAGTCGGTCTATGGCGATCAGGCGGGCGAGGCCTGGGCGAAACTGGCGCCCAAGGTGCTGACCGTCACCCGCGGCTGGTCGGAATCCTATGGCATGTTCACGGATGGAGAGGCGGACATGGTGCTGTCCTACACCACCTCGCCCGCCTATCACATCGCGGCCGAGGAGGACGACACCAAGGTCGCCGCGATCTTTCCCGAGGGGCATTACTTCATGGCCGAACTGGTGGCCCAGGTCGCCGGCACCGATCAGCCCGAACTGGCGCAGCAGTTCATGGACTGGGTGCTGACGCCCGATTTCCAGGCGACGATCCCGCTGGCCAACTGGTCCCTGCCCGCGAAACTTCCGCAGGATGACTGGCCGCAGGTGATGCGCGACCTGCCTCGCCCCGAGACCACGCTGTTCCTCTCCGAAGACGAGGCCGAGGACCTGCGCGCCCCCGCCCTGGACGAATGGCAGCGGGCCTTCCGCTGAGCATCGGCCACGCCATTGCGGCCCTGCTGGCCGCGCTGATCCTGGGCACGCTGGCGACAGTGGTCTGGATCGCGGGCGGGCTGTCGGGCCTGACCGAATGGGACCTGCGCGCCGTCTGGTTCACCCTGTGGCAGGCGGCGCTGTCCGCGACCCTGTCGGCGGCGCTGGCCGTGCCGGTGGCGCGCGCGCTGGCACGGCGGCGGTTCCGGGGGCGGGGGTTGCTGGTCACGCTGCTGGGCGCGCCCTTCATCCTGCCGGTGATCGTGGCGGTTCTGGGGCTGATCGCGATCTTCGGGCGCAACGGCGTGCTGAACGGCGCGCTGGAGGCCATGGGCCTGCCCGCCATCGGCATCTATGGCTGGCAGGGAGTGATCCTGGCGCATGTGTTCTTCAACGTGCCACTGTCGGTAAGGCTGATCCTGCAAGGCTGGCAGGCGATCCCGGCGGAACGGTTCCGGCTGGCCGCCAGCCTTGATTTCGCGCCCCGCGACATCGCCCGCCATCTGGAACGCCCGATGCTGCGCGGCGTGCTGCCCGGCGTCTGGCTGGCGGTGTTCCTGGTTTGCCTGACCTCGTTCACGGTGGCGCTGGCCCTGGGCGGGGGACCGCGGGCGACCACGGTCGAGCTGGCGATCTATCAGGCGTTCCGGTTCGATTTCGACCTGGGGCGGGCCGCGGCCCTGGGGCTGGTTCAAATCGCGATCTGCGTGGGTGCGGCCCTGCTGGCGGCGCGGATCGCGATTCCGGCGGGCTTTGGCGCGGGGCTGGACGCGGTGGGTGGCCCGCCCGCGCCCGGCGGCTGGCGGCGGCTGGCGGATGCGGCGGTGATCGCGGCGGCGGCGGCGTTCCTGCTGGCGCCACTGATCTCGGTCACGCTGGCCGGGCTGCCGCGCCTGACCACCCTGCCGCCCGAGGTCTGGCAGGCCACCCGGCGGTCGGTACTGATGGCGGTGATCTCGGCGCTGCTCTGCGCGGGCGCGGCCCTGGCGCTGGCCCTGACGGTGGCGCGGGGCGGCGCGCGGTGGGTCGAGGGGGCGGGCATGCTGCCGCTGATCGCCTCTCCGCTGGTGCTGGGGACGGGGCTGTTCATCCTGCTGCGCGGGACGGTCACGCCGCAGCAGATGGCTCTGCCGGTCACGGCGCTGATCAACGCGGCCATGGCCCTGCCCTTCGCGCTGCGTGCGCTGATCCCGGCGGCGCGGGCGCTGCAGAAGGATTACGGTCGGCTGGCGGCATCGTTGGACCTGCGGGGCTGGGCGCGGTTGCGGCTGCTGGTGCTGCCGCGCCTGGCCCGGCCCTTGGGCTTTGGCGCGGGGCTGGCCGCGGCGCTGGCGATGGGCGATCTGGGCGTGATCACCTTGTTCGCGGGCGATAATCCGACGCTGCCGCTGATGCTGTATCAGCTGATGAACGGATATCGGATGGCGGATGCGGCGGCCTGCGCGCTGCTGCTGATGATGATCAGCCTGGCCCTGTTCTGGGCCTTTGACAGGGGAGGCCGCCATGGCGCTTGAGTTCCGCGACATCCTGCTGCGTCAGGATGATTTCGCCTTGGCCGCCGACCTGACCGTCCCCGCAGGCAGGCATGCGGTCATCGGTGCCTCTGGCTCTGGCAAATCGACCCTGTTGGCGCTGGTGGCGGGGTTTCTGGCCCCGACCCAAGGACGCCTGCTGTGGGAGGGGCAGGACATCACCGCGATGCCGCCTGGAAAACGCCCCGTCTCGATCCTGTTTCAGCACAACAATTTGTTTCCGCATCTGAGCGTAAAACAAAATATAGGGATGGGCCTGCGCCCGGACCTGCGGCTGAACCGCGCGCAGCAGGCCCGCGTGGCCCAGGTACTGGACCAGGTCGGCCTGTCCGGCATGGGCGAGCGTCGCCCCGATGCCCTGTCAGGTGGCCAGCAAAGCCGCGTGGCGCTGGCCCGCGTGCTGCTGCGGGCACGCCCCCTGCTGCTGCTGGACGAACCCTTCGCGGCGCTTGGCCCCGCGCTCAAGGCCGAGATGCTGGCCCTGTTGGCGCAGATCGCCGCCGACACCACCGTGCTGATGGTCACCCATGACCCCGCCGATGCCCGCGCCTTTGCCCCCGACACCCTGCTGGTCGAGGGGGGGCGCGTCCACCCGCCGCGCCCGACCGGGCCTCTGCTGGACAATCCGCCACCGGGGCTGCGCGCCTATCTGGGCTGAAACCGCAGGATCGCGCTGCCGTCATCGGGGTCGGTCAGCCGCTGCGCCCGCACACCAAAGACGTCGCGCAGCAGCGCATCGTCCAGCACCTGCGCAGGCGGGCCAAGCGCCACCAGCCGCCCCGCCTGCATCACCGCCAGCCGGTCGCAGCGCATCGCCTGGTTCAGGTCGTGCAGCGCCATCACCACGGTCAGCGGCAGGCGCGCCACCAGTTCCAGCACCTGCAGCTGGTGGCGGATGTCCAGATGGTTCGTCGGCTCGTCCAGCATCAGGATGCGCGGGGTCTGGGCCAGCGCGCGGGCGATATGGACGCGCTGACGCTCACCGCCCGACAGAGAGGCCCAATCGCGGGCCTCGAACCCCGCCATGTCCAGCAGGGACAGGGCGTGGGTGACATGCGCCTCGTCCTGGGGCGACCAGGGGGCGCGCGCGTCCAGCCAGGGGGTGCGGCCCAGCTCGACCGCGTCGCGGACGGTCAGGCGCTGTGCCGTCTCCGAGAATTGCGCGACAAAGGCCAGGCGGCGCGCCACCCCGCGCGGCCCAAGGGCCGCCAGCGGCTGGCCCTCCAGCGTGACCTGCCCCCGGTCGGGGCGCAGCAGCCCGGCCAGCAGCCGCATCAGCGTCGATTTGCCCGACCCGTTGGGGCCGATCAGGCCCAGAACCTCGCCCTCCTGCACCGCCAGGGTCACGCCGTCGACGATGCGCGCGCCGCCGCGGCGCAGGGTCAGATCCTGCCCCGACAGCATCACGACGCCCCCCGGTGGCGGATCAGGATCACCGCAAAGATCGGCGCGCCGACCAGCGCGGTCACGACGCCGATGGGCAGGACCTGCCCCGGGATCAGCACCCGCGACAGGATATCGGCCCCGATCAGGAACACCGCCCCGATCAGCGCGGATGCCGGCACCAGCCGGCCGTGCCGCACGCCGACCAGCAGCCGCGCGGCATGGGGCACCACCAGCCCCACGAAACCGATGGCCCCGGTGATCGACACCATCACGGCGGCCGCCATCGCCGCGGCACCGATCAGCACCACCTGAACCCGCCGCACCGGCACCCCCAGAGAGGCCGCCGATTCCGCGCCAAAGGCGAATGCGTCCAGGCTGCGCGCATGGGCCGCCACCACCACCAGCGCGATCAGCGCGGCGGGCACGGCCAGATGCACATCGGGCCAGCGCACGCCCGACAGGTTGCCCAGCAGCCAGAACATCAGCCCGCGCGCCTGTTCCGCGCTGGCCGATTTCGCGATCACGAAGGAGGTCAGCGCATTGAACAGCTGCGATCCGGCGATGCCCGCCAGCACGATCTGACCCGCGCCGCGCGCGCCCGGACCGCCGCCCGACAGCCGCGCCAGCCCCGCGACCAGCGCGAAGGCGGTCAGCGCGCCCATCAGCGCACCGCCCGACATGGCGACCATGCCACCGCCCACACCCGCCACCGTCACCAGCACCGCCCCGGTCGAGGCCCCCGCCGAGATGCCCAGCAGCCAAGGGTCCGCCAGCGCGTTGCGCAGCAGCGATTGCAGGACCAGCCCGCAGATCGCCAGCCCCGCCCCGCAGGCCCCCGCGACCAGCGTGCGCGGCAGGCGATAGGACCAGATGATCCCCGCCTCGATCGCGTCCAGTGCGTGATCGGCGCCCCACAACCGGTTGGCCAGTACCTGCAGGACGGTCGTCACCGAAATCGGGGTCTCGCCGATGCAGATCCCGGCCAGCAGGGCCGCGGCCAGCACCGCCGCGACCCAGGCCGCCTGCCGGGCGGCACGCAGCCCCTGACGGGTCAGGGGCGGGCTGGCCGTGGCCACGCTCATCGCGGCAGGTCCGCCATGGCGTCGGTCAGCGCCTCCAGCCCGTCGATCATGCGGATGCCGGCATGCATTGCCTCGGCGTCCAGGATGATGATGCGGCCTTCGCGCACGGCGGTCATCTGGCTGGTGACGGGGTCGCGGGCCAGGAACTCCAGCTTGGCCTCGTGGTCATCGGCGGGAAAGCGGCGGCGGTCCATCCGCGCGATCACGATGACCGAGGGGTCGGCGCGGGCGATGGTTTCCCAGCCCACGGTTGGCCATTCCTCGTCCGAGGTCACGACATTGCGCAGCCCCAAGGCGCGCAGCATCCAAGCCGGGATGCCCCGCCCGCCCGCGACATAGGGATCGACCTCCAGATGCGCCGATGAAAACCACACCACCGCCGAGGCATCGGGCAGGTCCAGGGCCTGCGCACGATCGACCGCCGCCGCCTCTCGGGCGCGCAGGTCGGCGATCAGGGCGTCGCCCCGGTCGGACAGGTCCATGATGGCCGCGATCTCGTCGATGCTTTGGTACAGGGTGGCGATGTCGAAGTCGGCCAGGCGGGTGCCGTCGGCGCCGACCGTGTTGTTCTTCTGCGCGCAATCGGTCGGCATGACATAGGCGGGAATGCCCAGATCGGCGAATTGCTCGCGCGTGCCCACCACGCCCTGCGCGCCGATCATCCAGTCGAACATCGTCGGCACGAAACCGGGGCGCTTGTTCACCACAGCCTCGAATCCGGGCATGTTGTCGGCGATGCGCTCGACCCCCTCGTTCACCTCGGCATAGGCGGGCAGCACCTCGTTGAACCACAGCGCGGTGCCCGCCATGCGGTCCTGCGCCTCCAGCGCATAGAGGATCTCGGTCGTGGATTGCCCGATGGAGACCACGTTGTCGGGCGGGCCGTCAAAGGTCAGCGGCCAGCCGCAATTGTCCAAGGTCAGCGGGTATTGGGTCGGCGCGGCCTGCGCCATCAGGGGGGCCAGCAGCAGGGCTGCGACCGAAATAAGCCGTGTCATCCGTCTTCCTTCCCGAAGAACGGGGACAGGGGCCGGAAAACCGCGCGCAAGGACCCGGGGGCCACGACATCGCACGTCCCCAGGGCACCCCGCCCGGTTGAAGTGTCGATGATGGCAGGTCTCCTGACTGGCGGATCGCGGGCTGTTCCGGCCTTCCCGCCCCCCAAGGGGACAGTGGCATCGTCGGAACAGCCTAGCCGCTTACAGTTGCGGGGGCAGTCGCGGGTTCGGCGCCTGATGGCTACACCTCACCGCGTTCCCTTTTCATCCGGCAGGAACCTTGGCCCGCCGGAAACCATCGCCGCCTGAATGGCGCGCGGGGCGGGGCGCGTCAAGCGCGGATCAGACGATCCACAGCCGGATCAGGAAGGCCACCGTGCCGATGACCGCGACGCTGGCCAGCCACAATCCCACGAACCAGCCCAGCTTGCGCAGGGGTGCGGGCATCAGTGATACCCCTCGTTCGGGTCGATCTTGCCGCGGAACACCCAATAGGAATAGGCGGTATAGGCCAGGATCACCGGGATCAGCACCGAGGCGCCGACCAGCATGAAGATCTGGCTGTTCTCGGGGGCGGCGGCCTCCCAGATGGTGACCTGGACGGGGACGATATAGGGGAACATCGAGAATCCCAGCCCCGCAAAGCCCAGGATGAACATGCCCAGGGCGAACAGGAACGGCCAGTAGTCGTGGTGATTGACCATCAGCGTGCGGAACATGCCAAAGGCCAGGGCCAGCACCGCCGCCCCGACGCCCGCCGCCAGGATGATGTTCCAGCCCCCGAACCAGCGGCTGTAATAGCCGTCCTGCAGGAACGGCGTCCACAGGCTGACCACGCCCATGAACACGACCGTCGCGACGCCCAGGACCCAGGCCCGCTTGCGCATCCGGTCCTGCAGCGGGCCTTCGGTCTTCATCACCAGCCAGGTCGCGCCCAGCAGGGCATAGCCGACCATGACCGCGACGCCCACCATCAGCGTGAAGGGCGTCAGCCAGTCCCACCAGCCGCCCGAATACTGTCGCGCGGCCTTGTCGATGTCGATGCCCTGCAGCAGCCCGCCCAGAGTGATCCCCTGCGCCAGCGCCGCCATCGCCGATCCGCCGATGAAGGCCACGTCCCAGACCTTGCGCCAGCGCGTCGTCCGCCAGCGGAATTCGAACGCGACCCCGCGAAAGATCAGCGCCAGCAGCATCGCCATGATCGGCGCATACAGCGCGGGCAGGATCAGCGCATAGGCCAGCGGAAAGGCCGCGAACAGCCCGCCCCCGCCCAGCACCAGCCAGGTCTCGTTGCCGTCCCAGACCGGCGCGACCGAGTTCATCATGACGTCGCGGTCATGGCCTTCGGGTTCGACCGCGAACAGCATGCCCAACCCCAGGTCGAACCCGTCCAGCATCACATAGACCAGCACCGCAAAGGCGATGATGAAGGCCCAGATGACGGTCAGATCCAGCGAAACGCCTTCGGCAATGGGCATGGTCACTCTCCGGGTTGGATGCGGCGGGTCGGGTGCTGCTGGGCGGGCGTGGTGCCCGCCGTGCGGATCGGGCTGTCCAGATCGTCCTTCAGGCGCGGCTCATTGCTGCTGGGGGCGCGGTTCATCAGACGCAGGATATAGTATGTCCCCGCCCCAAAGACCGCAAAATAAACGACGATAAAGGCGATCAGAGATGCCCCTACCGCCGCCGCATCCAGCGGCGCGGCGCTGTCGGCGGTGCGCAGATAGCCATAGACGGTAAAGGGTTGGCGCCCGACCTCGGTCGTGACCCAGCCCGCCAGCACGGCGATCAGGCCCGACGGCGCCATGGCCAGCGCCGCGCGGTGCAGCATCGGGCTGTCATGCAGCACGCCCCGCCAGCGCGCCCAGAGCGACCACAGCCCGATGCCCAGCATCGCGAACCCCAGGGCCACCATGATGCGGAACGACCAGAAGACGATGGCCACGGGGGGCTGATCCTCGCGTGGGATGGTGTCCAGGCCCGCCAGCGGCGCGTTCAGGTCGTGCTTGAGGATCAGCGAGGACAGCTTGGGGATGCCGACGGCATAGTCCAGGCGCTGCTCCTCCTGGTTGGGGATGCCGAACAGATACAGCGGCGCGCCTGCCTCGTGGCTTTCGAAATGGCCCTCCATGGCCATGACCTTGGCAGGCTGATGTTCCAGCGTGTTGATGCCGTGGAAATCGCCCAGCACGATCTGGACCGGGGCAAAGATCGCGGCCATCCACATCGCCATGCTGAACATGGTGCGCGTGGCCGGGCTGACGCGGTCGCGGCGATGCCGGTGGCGCAGCAGGTGCAGGGCGGCGACGCCCCCGACGATGAAGGCCGTGGTCAGATAGGCCGCCGTGACCGTGTGCATCAGGCGATAGGGAAAGGATGGGTTGAAGATGACCTGCCAGAAATCGGTGGGCAGGAACTGACCCGTGGCGGCGTCGATCTCGAACCCGGCCGGGGTATGCATCCAGCTGTTCACCGACAGGATCCAGAAGGCCGAAAAGGCCGTGCCCAGGGCCACTGCCGCGCAGGCCACCATGTGCAGCGTCGGCCCCACGCGCTCGCGGCCGAAGAGCATGATGCCCAGGAACCCGGCCTCCAGGAAAAACGCCGACAGCACCTCATAGGCCATGGGTCCGCCGATGACCGGTCCCGCCTTGTCGGAAAAGACCGACCAGTTGGTGCCGAACTGATAGGACATCACGATGCCCGACACGACGCCCATCGCAAAGGCCAGGGCAAAGATCTTGACCCAGTATCGGAACAGATCCAGATACTTGCTGTCCTTGGTCCACAGCCACAGCCCGTTCAGAACCGCCAGAAAGCTGGCCAGGCCGATGGTGAAGGCGGGAAACAGAAAGTGGAAGCTGACCGTGAAGGCGAACTGAATGCGGGCCAGCAGGATCGCGTCGGCATTGTCGAACATCGGGTGCCTTTCACGGCAAAGGCACGCGCCGGGGCGTGGCCGGTTCGGGACGGGCGTTCCGGGTCCGGGCGACCCGCGACCTTGCGCCGTGGCCCGCACCCCTGAACATGGTCGAATTGTGCGCCCGCCCCCCCGACACATGCAAGAGCCTTGATGTCACGCCCCCCTGCGCTGTGGCCGATCTGCCCACCGGCCTGCCGTCCAGCGCCACCCCCCGGCCGCTACGGTTTGCCTCATCGGCCCCGGCGCGCTAGGGCGGGGCATCGCAGCGGAGAGCCTCCATGACCGTCTTTCTGACCGGCCTGATGACCGGACTTGGCCTGATTCTGGCGATCGGCGCGCAGAACGCTTTTGTCCTGCGTCAGGGGCTGCGCGGGCGGCATGTGCTGGCGGTGTGCCTGACCTGCGCGATCTCGGATGCGGTGCTGATCGCGGCGGGGGTGGCGGGGGCCGGGGTGCTGATGGCGCGGATGCCCTGGCTGGACCCGGTGATGCGGCTGGCGGGGGCGGCCTTCCTGATCTGGTACGGGGCGCGCAGCCTGCGCGCGGCCCTGACCGCGCAGGACGCGCTGCAGGCCGCGCCGGGCGGGTCGCAGGGGCTGGGGCGGGTGCTGCTGGCCTGTCTGGCCATCACCTGGCTGAACCCGCATGTCTACCTGGACACGGTGGTGCTGCTGGGCGCCATCTCGACCCAGTTTCCAGGGCGCGAAGTGGCTTTTGCCGCGGGCGCCATGACCGGGTCGCTGCTGTTCTTTTTCAGCCTGGGTTATGGCGCGGCATGGCTGCGGCCGGTCTTTGCCCGCCCGGCGGCGTGGCGGCGGCTGGAGCTGGCGGTGGCGCTGGTCATGTGGGCCATCGCCCTGCGGTTGCTGTGGCCGTGGATCGCGGGCTGACGGGGGCAAAACCCCGTGACTGCGGCATCATATCTGTTGAAAAACCGCGCGCACGGCCTTAACTGCAACCGCACCCACAAGGCCGTTGGCGCCGTGGTGCCTCACCGGCCCCGCACGCCCGCCGGCTCCCGACAGGCGCCGGCACGGCTGGACGCAGAACGACAGGCCTTGATGCTCGACCAACCTCTATCCCCCCGCAGCGCCCGCGAATGGCTGACCACGCTGGCGCGCTATCGCGACCCCTCGACCCCGCGCAGCCTGTTCGAACTGGCCGTGACGCTGCTGCCGCTGATGGCGGTCTGGGCGCTGGCCTGGGCCGCGCTGTCGGTCAGCGCCTGGCTGGCGCTGATTCTGGCGGCGGCGAACGGGCTGTTCCTGGTCCGCATCTTCATCATTCAGCATGATTGCGGGCACGGCTCGTTCCTCAAGAACCGCCGCGCGCAGGATTGGGTCGGGCGCAGCCTGGGCGTGCTGACCCTGACCCCCTATGCGGTGTGGAAACGCACCCACGCGATCCATCACGCCTATCACGGCAATCTGGATCAGCGCGGCATCGGCGACGTGATGACGCTGACCATCGACGAATACCGGGCACGCAGCGGGTTCGGGCGGTTCATGTACCGGCTGTACCGCCATCCGATGGTGCTGTTCGTGCTGGGCCCCAGCTATCTGTTCATCCTGCAGAACCGCCTGCCCCTGGGCCTGATGGGCCAGCGGCAGTACTGGATGTCGGCGATGGGCACCAATGCCGCCATCGCGGTGCTGGTCGCGCTGATCGTGTGGGCGGGGGGCTGGCTGCCGGTGCTGGTGGTGTTCCTGCCGACCGTGGTGGTGGCCGCGACCATCGGCGTCTGGCTGTTCTATGTCCAGCACCAGTTCGAGGAGACCCACTGGTCGCGCGCCGAGGATTGGCAGATCCACGATGCGGCGCTGGAGGGCAGCTCTCACTATGTGCTGCCGCAGCCGCTGCGCTGGCTGACCGGCAATATCGGCATCCACCACGTCCATCACCTGTATTCGCGCATCCCCTTTTACCGCTTGGGCGAGGTCATCCGCGACCACCGCGAGCTGGCCGAGGCACAGCGCCTGACCATCCGCGAAAGCCTGTCGGCGGTGCGCCTGCACCTGTGGGACGACCCCCAGGGCAAGCTGATCTCCTTTGCCGAGGCCCGCGCCCGCTACGGCATCGCCTGAGGGTCAGACCAGCGCCGCCAGCAGCTGCCCGTGCAGCCGTTGGCCCGCCACGATCAGGCCGTCCACCTGCGCGCGCGTGCTGTTGAACCGCATCGGCTGGCCGCGCCGGTCGGTCACCCGCGCGCCCGCGCGTTCCGCGATCAGGGCGCCCGCCGCGATATCCCATTCCCAGGCCGCGCGCAGCGACAGGGCGGCGTCGAACCGCCCCTCGGCCGCCAGGCACAGGCGCCAGGCCAGCGATGACCGGAACTCGCGCCGGAACCCCGGCATGCCGTCGCGCCAATCGGGCGAATCGGCGATGGCGCGATAGGTCAGGACGCGGGCGCCCTCGATCCCGGCATCGGTGGGGGCGATGGGCTGGCCATTCAGCGCGGCCGGACCGTCCGCATGGGCGGCATAGGTCAGATCGGGCACCGGCAGATGCACCACCGCCGCGACGATGCGGCCGTCGCGGGCGACGGCCAGCGAATGGGCGAACCCCTCCTGCCCGTCGATGAAGGCGCGGGTGCCGTCGATCGGGTCGATGATAAAGCAGTGCTGCGCATCCTGGCGCGACGGATCGGCCTCGGATTCCTCGGACAGCCAACCATAGGCGGGGCGCGCGCCCATCAGATGCGCCTGCAGGGCGTCGTTCACGGCCAGATCGGCCTCGGTCACGGGGCCCGCGTCATCGGCCTTGTCCCAGACCTGCGGATCGCGCCGCCAGTATCGCAGCGCGATCTGACCCGCCCCGCGCGCCGCGGCGGTCAGCAGGTCCAGATCGGCCTGCGCGCCCTGCAACGACTCAGGCCCCTGCAACGGTCATGCCCTGGACCAGCAGGCTGGGCACCTCATGGCCGCGCCAGGGCAGGGCGTCATCCGCCGCCACCAGCGTCATCAGCATCTGGCGCAGGTTGCCCGCGATGGTGCATTCGTTGACCGGCCAGGCGATCCGCCCATCCTGCACCCAGAACCCCGCCGCGCCGCGCGAATAATCGCCCGTCGTCCCGTTGACCGAGGCGCCCAGCATCGAGGTCACCACCAGCCCGGTCCCCATCCGCGCGATCAGGTCGTCGCGGCTGGCCGTGCCCGGCGTCAGGATGACGTTGCTGTGGCCCGGCTGCGGGCTGGAGGCCAGGCCGCGCGAGGCCGATGCGGTGCTGTCCATGCCCAGCTTGCGCGCGGTGGCCAGATCCAGCGTCCAGCCCTGCAGCACGCCATCGGCCACGATCAGGCGGCGGCGCGTGGCCAGCCCCTCGGCGTCAAAGGGCCGCGACGAGGGATAGCGGGGCCGCAGCGGGTCCTCGACCAGATCCATGCCGGGGGGCAGGACCGGCTCGCCCAGATCGCGGCGCAGCCAGCTGGCACCCCGCGCGATGGCGCTGCCGTTCACCGCCGCCAGCAGATGCCCGATCAGCGAGGCCGAGACGCGCCGGTCGAACAGGATCGGAAAGGCCCCGGTCGGCGGCTTTTTCGCGCCGGCCCGCGCCAGGGTGCGTTCCGCGGCCAGCAGGCCGATCTCCTCAGGGGTGGGCAGGTCGGCGGCATGGACCCGCGATTCGCCGGCATAGTCGCGTTCCATCCGCAGGCCTTCGCCCGTGATGGCCACGACCGACAGCGCATGGGTGGTGCGCCCGTAGCCGCCCGAGAACCCGTTCGTCGCCGCCAGCCACATCCGCCGATGGCCATAGGCGGCATTCGCGGCCTCGACCTGGGTGATGCCCTGGACGGACAGGGCGGCGGCCTCGGCGCGCAGGGCCATGTCCTGCAGATGCGCGGGGTCCGGCTCGGGCGCGTCCTCGGTGATGTCCAGACCGCGCGCGTCGCGGGCCTGCGCCAGCTGGGACGGATCGGCCAGGCCCAGATGGTCGTCCACCGGGGCCTCGCGCGCCATGGCGACGGCGCGCGAGGCCATCTGGGCGATGGCCTGATCGCCGTGATCGGAGGAGGAGACCGCCGCCTGACGCCCGCCGATCAGCACGCGCAGGCCGATCTCGATCCCCTCGGCGCGTTCGGCCTGTTCCAGACCGCGCGCGCGCACGTCGATGCTGACCGAGCGACCGTCCACCGCCAGCGCATCGGCCTGGTCGGCCCCGGCCCGGCGGGCGGCGTCGATCAGCGCCTCGGCCAGACGTTTCAGGCGGAGGGGGTCGTCGGTGGCAGCGGTCATGGGTCTCTCTTGCGGCAAGGGAAGGGGCCGGGACGCATGCCCCGGCCCGATGTCAGGCGTCGGAGGTCACTGAATCTGCTGGCCGTTGGCAAAGATCGACCCGCCCTCGCGGAACTCGATCTCGGTCTGCAGCTGGTCCTCGGCGCCGTCGACGGGGCGGGCGAACATGGCCATCATCATGCGCGGGCCCATCAGCTGTTCGGCCGGGACGACGCCCATGGCGACCAGGCGGTCCAGGAAGGTGTTCACCCCCGAGAAGGTGCCCGACAGCGTGCCGATGGGCTGGGTCGGGTCATCGCCAAAGGTCAGCTCGCCCGACACATCGGCCTCGGCCCCCACCGCCGACATCGAGAAATCGCGGATCGACAGGCTGCGCGGCAGGAAGGGCATCTCGTCCTCGGCGGGGACGGCGGCGTCGGGGTCCATGAAGTTGCCGGTCAGCACCGCCAGCCCCTCAAGGTCAATGGACAGGCGGGCGGGGTCGCGGGGCAGGGTCGCCTCGGGGTCCATCGCCTGCCAGATCGCGTCATCCAGCGTCAGCCCGTCCAACAGATAGGTCAGCGCAAAGGGCTGCTCCGCCTCGGACGCCACGACCGGCATGGCCAGGCGGAACCGGTTCTCGGCCGCCGCATAGGCGATGGGGAAGAGCATGTCGGACGAGGTCAGGTTGACCGCCATGTCGGTCAGGCCGCCCTCATAGGACAGACCCTCGGCGCTCATGGACACGGCCAGCGTGCCGCTTGCGGCCTCGAAGCTGCCGCTGGTCTCCTGGTCGGGGCCGTCGGCGCGCAGCGCGCTGGCGCTGAAGGTGCCCGTGGTCGCGCCCATGCCCAAGGTGCCCTGACCCGCGAACCCGGCCTGCAGGGCCTGGGTCGGCTGGCTGCCGAAATTGACCTCTCCGGCGGGGGTGGTGCCGTCGCCGCTCATGGTCAGGTCGTTGATGGTGAAGGTCGCGGCGAAATCGTCGGTGGCCTCCGACCCTTCGGGGGCGTCCAGCGCGGGGCCGCTGGCGGTCAGCGACATCTCCATGCTGTCGGCGCGGCCCTCATAGGTCTGCGCGCCGCTGCCATCGGCGGCCCGCGTCATCGTCTGGACGCCCTCGACCCCGGTCAGGGTCGCGGTCAGGGGCGCGTCGTTCTCGCTGTCCAGCGCGCGGCCGGACAGGGCCATGGTTGGCATGACAAAGCTGTGGCGCATGTCGTCGGGGGTGCCCGACGAGATCGTCTCGTTGCCCGGCGCGTCCAGGGTCATGTCAAAGCCCATCGGCTCTCCCTCGGGGCCGGCATCGCGCATCACCAAGGTCATCTGGCCGTCGATCACCGACCGGACCGAGCCGTCGCCCACCGGGGTCAGCGCGATCTGGGGCATGGTGAACGAGAACTCGGCGGCCTCGGCCTCGTCCGAACTGAGCGTCACATCGGTCAGGGTCAGGGCGTCGCCTGCGGCGTCCTCCGACCCGACCTGGACCTGATAGCCCATCTGCTCATAGCTGTCGCGCAGGTTCTGCCAGACCTCGGCAGGGGTGACGTCGGCAAGGACGGGGCCAGCGGCCAGGATCAGCGCGAGGGCCGAGGTTGCAAGGGGGCGGTTCATGGCGGATACCTTTCGCAAACCTGAAATTGGCGGGATTTCTGACACAGTGACGCCGAAAGGGAAAGGGAACAAGTCGTGATCCACAGCCAGCACCGGGACGGCCTGTCCCTGTTGACCATCGACCGCCCCGACAAGGCGAACGCCCTGACCGCCGCGATGCTGCGCGACCTGCGCGCGGGTGTCGATGCCGCCCGCGGCAGCGGGGCGCGCGCGCTGATCCTGACCGGCACGGGGCGCATTTTTTCCGCAGGCGCCGACCTGGACGAGGCCCGCGCGGGTCTGGCCACCGCCCCCGAATGGGAGGATCTGTCCGCCGCGCTGGCCGCCCTGCCCTGCCTGACCATCGCGGCGCTGAACGGCACACTGGCGGGCGGCGCCTTCGGCATGGCGCTGGCCTGCGACATCCGCCTGGCGGTGCCCGAGGCGCGGTTCTTCTATCCGGTGATGCGGCTTGGCTTTCTGCCGCAGGCCAGCGATCCGGGGCGGCTGGTGGCGCTGGTGGGACCGGCGCGGGCGCGGATGATCCTGATGGGCGGCGCCCGGATCGAGGCCCCCGAGGCGCTGGCCTGGGGCCTGGTCGACCGCCTGCACCCGGCGCCCGAGCTGGCCGATGCCGCCCGCGCGCTGGCCACCGATGCGCTGGCCGCCGACGCCGCCCATGTCGGCGCGATCAAGGCGATGACGCGCTAAGCGGTCGGAACAACATTCGCGGCGGGCCGTTTGGGCAGACGGCCTGTCCTTCGCGATGCGGGGCCGCGCCGATGATTGTCCTTTTCTGCCGCCACAGCCTTGCGGACCGGGCGCGCCGATCGCAGGTAAGGCCCAAGAACCAAAGGAGTTTTCCGATGCGCACCCCCATCATGGCCGCCATTCTGGCGCTGACCACCGCCCTGCCCGCCGCCGCCGACACGATCCGGGTCGGAATGTCGGGCGGCTATTTCCCCTTCACCTTCACCCGCGCGGACACACTGCAGGGCTTTGAGGTCGATTTCCTGAACGCCATCGCCGCCGAGACCGGCAACGAGGTCGAATTCGTCACCATGTCCTTTTCGGGTCTGATCGGCGCGCTGGAATCGAACCGCATCGACACCATCGCCAACCAGATCACCATCACCCCCGAACGCGAGGCGGCCTTTGCCTTCACCCAGCCCTATGTCTATGACGGCGCGCAGATCGTGACCCGCGAAGGCAATGCGGCGGGCATCACCGGCCCCGAAAGCCTGGACGGCAAGACGGTCGCGGTGAACCTGGGGTCGAATTTCGAACAGCTGCTGCGCGAACTGCCCAATGCGGATCAGATCGACATCCGCACCTATGAGAGCAACATCGAACAGGACACCGCCCTGGGCCGGGTCGATGCGTTCGTGATGGACCGCGTGTCATCCGCGCAGGTGATCGCGCAGAGCCCGCTGCCGCTGGAGCTGGCCGGAGAGCCGTTCTCGGAGATCCGCAATGCCCTGCCCTTCCGCAATGACGAGGCCGGGCAGGCGCTGCGCGACCGCGTGGACGCCGCCATCACCACGCTGAAGGAGAACGGCACCCTGGCCGAGATATCCCAGAAATGGCTGGAGGCCGACGTCACGCAGCCCGTGGCCGAGTAAATGCGCCCCCTGGACACCGCCTATATGTGGGAGCTGGTCCCGGTCATCGCGGACTATGTGCCGCTGACGCTGTTCATGGCGGTCATCGCCATGATCGCGGCGCTGGCGCTGGCGGCGGCGCTGGCCATCGTGCGGGTGCTGCGCGTGCCGGTGCTGGACCGCATCGTGGCGGTGTTCATCAGCTTTTTCCGGGGCACGCCCCTGCTGGTGCAGCTGTTCCTGTTCTATTTCGGCCTGCCGCAGGTGGTGCCCGCCATGACCGGCATCGACGGGGTGACGGCGGCGATCATCGGCCTGACGCTGCATTTCTCGGCCTATATGGCCGAGAGCATCCGCGGCGCCATCCTGGGCGTCGACCGCAGCCAATGGGAGGCCGCCCAATCCATCGGCATGACCCAGGGCCAGCTGCTGCGCCGGATCATCCTGCCCCAGGCCGCGCGGACGGCGGCGCCGACGCTGATGAACTATTTCATCGACATGATCAAAAGCACCTCGCTGGCCTTCACCCTGGGCGTGACCGAGATGATGGGCGCCGCACAGAAGGAGGCCGCCGGCAGCTTTCTGTATCTGGAGGCGTTCCTGGTGGTCGCGCTGTTCTATTGGGTCATCGTCGAAACCCTGTCGGTCGGCCAGCGCCGGCTGGAATCCAGCCTTGGAAAGGCGGTCGCCCGATGAGCTGTCAGATCGAGATCACCGGACTGGTCAAGCGGTTCGGCACCAACACGGTGCTGAACGGCATCGACCTGTGCCTTGAGCCGGGCGAACGCGTGGCGATCATCGGGCCGTCGGGCACCGGCAAATCGACGCTGCTGCGCTGCCTGAACTGGCTGGACCAGCCCGATCAGGGCCAGATCCGCATGGGCGACGTGACAGTGGATGCCGCCCGTGCCAGCCGCGCCGACATTCTGGCGCTGCGGCGGCGGACGGGGTTCGTGTTCCAGAACTATGCCCTGTTCGCCAACAAGACCGCGCGTGCCAACATCACCGAAGGGCTGACCACTGTGCGCGGCTGGTCCGCTGATCGCGCCCATGCGCGGGCCGACGACATCCTGGCGCAGATCGGGCTGGCGGATCGCGGCGACAGCTATCCCGCCGCCATGTCGGGCGGGCAACAGCAGCGCGTGGGCATTGGGCGCGCGATGGCGCTGGACGCCGATCTGATGCTGTTCGACGAGCCGACCAGCGCGCTGGACCCCGAATGGGTGGGCGAGGTTCTGGACCTGATCCGCCGCATCGCGGACGGGCGCCAGACCATGCTGATCGTCACCCACGAGATGCAGTTCGCCCGCGAGATCGCCGACCGGGTCGTGTTTATGGAGGGGGGGCGCATCGTCGAACAGGGGCCGCCCGAACAGCTGTTCGGACGGGCGCAGGACGACCGCACGCGGGCCTTCCTGCGGCGGGTGGGCTGATTACAACCCGGCCACGGTGTAATAGGCCTGCGTGCTGCGGTCATCGCTGAAGCCGATGCCGCTGGCGATGATGCAGCTGGTCTCATCGGCGCGCGGGGCGACCAGCGTCCAGGTCCCCAGCTGGTCCGACCCCCACAGCTCGGTGCCTTGGGCGCCGGCGGTCTCGACGGGGTGTTCGTCGAAATCATGGCGCAGGGTGGCCGCGATTTCCGCGTCGGACGCGCAATAGGGCTGATCGTCGATGGCCAGTTCGGACACCGGCAGGGTGTGGATCTTCTCCAGCAGGGTGGCGGGGGCGATGCCCTGCATGGCGCTCCAACCCTGGACGGGCTGGGCGGGGCTGGCGGACAAAGCGGGCGTGACGCTCAGCAGCGCCACCGCGCCGGCAAAGCCAAGGCGAATGATGGGATCTGCGCGGGTCATGATGATAGCCTTTCTTGCGAATTCATCGGGAAAACGCGGATTTTGCCATCAGGGTTCCCGGACGCTGCGTCACGCCCACCGCCGCGCCAGGGTCAGACGTGCCTCCAGCCCCGGAGAGGCGCGGTGGAATTCCAGCCGCCCACCATGCTGCGCGGCGATGGTCGAGACGATCGCCAGGCCCAGTCCCACACCGCTGGCGGTGCCCGCATTCTCTCCGCGCTGAAAGGCGCCGGTTAGGCGGGCGACGTCCTCCTCGGTCAGGACCGATCCGCGATCGGTGACGCCGATCCAGGCCTCGTCCGCGCCGCCACCGGTGACGACCACGGCCTCGCGCCCGTATTTCAGCGCGTTGTCGATCAGGTTGGACAGCGCGCGGCGCAGCGCCGTGGGCTGGCCGCGCATCAGCAGGGCGTGGCTGTCCAGCGTCGGGCGGCTGGCCGTGCGCGAGAACAGCGTGCCCGCGCGGGCCGGGGCCGGCTGCGACTGGCGCAGCGTCACGGGCAGGCCCACGTCCTGGTAATCGGCCACCACTGCCTCGGCCAGCGAGGTCAGGGACAGCTGGCGGAACGGTTCGGCCCCGATCTCGGCGCGGGTATAGGTCAGCACGCCGTCGATCATGGTGGTCATCTCGTCGATGTCGCGCTCCAGCCGCTCGCGCAGGGAGGCGTCCTCGATCATGGCGCTGCGCAGGCGCAGGCGGGTGGCGGGGGTGCCCAGATCATGGCTGACCCCCGACAGGACCAGCGCGCGGTTCTCCAGCGCGGCGCGGTCCTGGGCGACATAGGCGTTCACGGCCTGCGCGGTCTGGCGCAGCTCCTCGACGCCGCCGACGGGCAGGGCGGCATTACGGGCGCGGTGATCGCCCAGGGCGCGCGCGAAGGCCACGAAGGCGCCCGACACCTCGGCCACCCAACCCAGCAGCAGCGCCAGCGCCCCCACCGCCAGCGCCCCGGCCAGCAGGCGCCGGTCGGGGGGCGCCGCGTCGCAGCCCCAGACCGCCGCGCCGTCGATGCGCATCCAGGGGCCGGTGTCGCGCTGCACGAACAGGCGCGGATCGCTGCAGAACCGCGCCAGCGCCCGCGTGACCGAGGCCAGCCCCGCCGCCTGGCTGCCGCCCCCCACCGATTGCACCGCCGCCGCCGGATAGGTCAGGTCGGGCGACTGGATGCGCACCGACAGACGCGCGCCCTGCGTCAGGTCCGGGCGGCCGCCGCCGGTCAGAGTGATCACCGTCTGCCGCCAACCCGGCGGCAGGTCGGGGGCGGCGCGCAGTTGGGTCAGGGACAGGCCTTGGGGCAACGCGCTGCCCGATTCCAGGCTGTCGGCCAGGGCAAGGCCCGCGACATAGGCCCCGTCCAGATGCGCCCGCCAGGCCGCGTCGCTGGCGGTCCACAGCCAGACCCCCCCGCCCCCCGCCAGCATCGCCAGCGCCACCCACAGGCTGGCCACCACCCGCAGCGACAGGCGGTCAGTCAGCGTCACGCACCACCTCGGACGACAGCACATAGCCCAGGCCCCGTTCGGTGCGGATCAGGGCGGGGTCGGTCTTCTGGCGCAGACGTCCGACCAGCACGTCGATGGCGCGCCCCTCGGCGGCGTCGTCATCGTCCAGGGCGGCGGCGATCTCATCGCGGGTCAGGGGGATCAGCGGGTTGGCCAGGAACACCCGCAGCAGCGCGGTCTCGCGCGCGGACAGGCTGACCTGCCAGCCGCCGGGCGCGGTCACCTCGTCGCGGCGCGCGTCGTATCGCCAGCCCGCAAAGCGCAGCACGCTGTCGCGCCGCCTGTGCGACAGGCTGGGCGCGCGGTTCGCCCGGCGCAGCACCGCCCGGATGCGGGCCAGCAGCAGGTCGGGGTTGAAGGGCTTGGCGATGTAGTCGTCGGCCCCGACCTCGTATCCGGCCATGCGCTGATGGTCGGCGGACAGGGCGCTGACCATGATGATGGGCACGTCCTGCGCCTCGCGGATCTCGGCGCAGATCTGCACGCCGTCGTCATCGCCCAGGGACACGTCCAGCAGGATCAGGTCCACCCGCCCGCCGCGCAGCGCGGCCAGCGCGGTCGCGCGGCTGTCGGCGCAGGTCACGTGCAGGCCGTTGCGCTGCAGATAGGCGGCCAGCATGGCGGCCATGTCGGCATCATCCTCGACCAGCAGAAGGCGGTGCAGGCTCATGATCGGTCCTCCGGTTCGGTGGTCTAGCACCGCCTGCGGGGGTTTCGTAACAGTTTGTAACATAACGCCGCGAAATCTGCCTGGCGCATGGCGGCTCTGCGTTGCGGGCATGGCTGGCGCTCAGGCATGATGGCGGAACACGCGGATCAGCGAATCCGCGCGGGAAAGATCTGGGAGGATCCATGAACCTGAAATCCGTTCTGGCGGCATCGACCGCCGTGATGATGGCTGCGCCCGCGATGGCCAACCCCACCGCCGAGGTGATGCACTGGTGGACCTCGGGCGGCGAGGCCCGTTCGGTCGCCGTCCTGCAGGAGCAGTTCGCAGCCGAAGGCGGCACCTGGACCGATATGCCCGTGGCCGGCGGCGGCGGTGACGCCGCGATGACCGCGCTTCGCGCCCGCGTCCTGTCCGGCAACGCCCCCACCGCCGTCCAGCTGAAAGGCCCCGCGATCCAGGAATGGTTCGAGGAGACCGGCCTTGCCGATATCGGCGCCGTCGCCGAGGAGAATGGCTGGGACGCCGTCCTGCCCGAGCAGATCGCCGCCCACATGAAGTGCGAGGACCAGTGGTGCGCCGCACCCGTGAACGTCCACCGCGTCAACTGGATCTGGGGCAACAAGCAGATCCTGGACGAGCATGGCATCGAGATGCCGACCACCTGGGACGAGTTCAACGCCGCCGCCGAAAAGCTGCAGGCTGCAGGCGTGACGCCGCTGGCCCATGGCGGCCAGAACTGGCAGGACGCGACCATCTTCGAGACGGTCGTTCTGGGCCTGGGCGGACCGGAATTCTACCAGCAGGCGCTGGTCGATCTGGACACCGAGGCGCTGACCTCGGACACGATGCGGCAGGTCTTCGACCAGATGCGGACCATCCGCGGCTATGTCGACGACAACTTCTCGGGCCGCGACTGGAACCTGGCCACGGCCATGGTCATGAACGACGAGGCCGCCTTCCAGATCATGGGTGACTGGGCCAAGGGCGAATTCTTGGCCGCGGGCAAAGAGCCGGGCGTCGATTTCGTCTGCGCGCCGACCCCGGGCGAAGGGTTCCTCTATAACGTCGACAGCTTTGCCTTCTTTGAGCTGGACGGCGAGGACAAGCAGCAGGGCCAGGCCCTTCTGGCCAGCCTGATCATGGGCCCGGAATTCCAGCACACGTTCAACCTGAACAAGGGCTCGATCCCGGCACGCACCGATGTCTCGCTGGACGATTTCGACGATTGCGCGAAACAGTCGAATGCTGACATGACCGCGGATGCGGCCAGCGGCTCGCTGCTGCCCAGCTATGCGCATGGCATGGCGCTGCGCGGTGCGCCCGCCGGCGCGATCACCGACGTGGTGACCGCGCATTTCAACAGCGACATGTCGTCGGATGACGCCGTGCAGCAACTGGCCGACGCGGTCGCAAATTCGATGTGATCACGGCCTGACGACCCCGCGCCCCTTGCCGGGCGCGGGGTCTTTCTTTGGGGGTTTACCGAAAAATGGAATGGCTTGAACGCAACGTGCCCAAGGTCGTCTTGGCGCCGTCCTTCGTGGCGATCCTGGTCTTCGTCTACGGCTTCATCGCCTGGACGGCCTGGATCAGCTTTACCCGCTCGCGCCTGATGCCGCGCTACGAACTGGACGGCATCACGCAATACGAGCGCCTGTTCGCAGCCCCCCGGTGGGACGTGGCGATGAACAACCTGTTCATCTTTGGCGGTCTGTTCATCGTGATCTCGATGGTGATCGGCCTGGCCCTGGCCATCTTCCTGGACCAGAAGATCCGCGCCGAGGGCGTGCTGCGCACCATCTATCTGTATCCCATGGCCCTGTCGCTGATCGTGACCGGCACCGCCTGGAAATGGATCCTGAACCCGGGCCTGGGCATCCAGGCCGCCGTCCGGGGCTGGGGTTGGGAAAGCTTCACCTTCGACTGGCTGATCCGCCCCGACATGGCGATCTACACGATCGTGCTGGCCGCCGTCTGGCAGGCCTCGGGGTTCGTCATGGCGCTGTTCCTGGCCGGTCTGCGTTCGGTCGACACGGAAATCATCCGCGCGGCCCAGGTCGACGGCATCCCCACGCACCGCATCTATTCCGCGATCATCATCCCCACGATGGCGCCGATCTTCCTGTCGGCCTTCATCGTGCTGGCACACCTGGCCATCAAGGCGTTCGACCTGGTCATCGCGCTGACCGGCGGCGGCCCCGGCTATGCCACCGACCTGCCCGCGACCTACATGTATGCCATGGCGTTCTCTCGCGGCGATCTGGGGCAGGCGGCGTCCAGCGCCATGATCATGATGATGGTCATCTTTGCCATCGTCGTCCCCTATCTCTACAGTGAATTGAGGCCGCGCCGTGACCAGTAACACCGCCTTGCGTTGGGGCCTGTACGGCATCCTGATCCTGTTCGCCCTATTCTATCTAATGCCGCTGTTCGTCATGCTGACGACCTCGCTGAAAAGCCTGGAGGAAATCCGCACCGGCAGCCTGCTGTCCCTGCCACGAGAGATCACATTCGCCCCCTGGGCCGAGGCCTGGTCGACCGCCTGCGCCGGAACCCAGTGCGAGGGGCTGCGCCCGTTCTTCTGGAACTCGGTGCTGATGGCGGTGCCTGCGGTGATGATCTCGACCATCATCGGGGCGCTGAACGGCTATGTCTTCGCCCAGTGGAAATTCCGCGGCGCGAACCTGTTCTTTGCCGCGATCCTGTTCGGCTGCTTCATCCCGTTCCAGGTGGTGCTGCTGCCGATGGCGCAGATGCTGGGCCTGATGGGGCTGGCCGGCACGATTCCGGGGCTGATCTTCGTCCACGTGATCTATGGCCTGGGCTTCACCACGCTGTTCTTCCGCAACTACTATGTCACCATTCCCCAGGAACTGGTGCGCGCGGCCAAGGTCGACGGGGCGGGGTTCTTCCGCATCTTCTGGTCGATCTTCCTGCCGATCTCGCTGCCGATCATCACCGTGTCGGTCATCTGGCAGTTCACGCAGATCTGGAACGACTTCCTGTTCGGCGTGTCGTTCAGCGGGGCCGGGTCGCAGCCCGTGACCGTCGCGCTGAACAACATCGTCAACTCCACCACCGGCGTCAAAGCCTACAACGTGGACATGGCCGCGGCGATCATCGCCGCGCTGCCCACGCTGCTGGTCTATGTCGTCGCCGGCAAATATTTCATCCGCGGCCTGACCGCCGGCAGCGTCAAGGGATAAGCCATGCCCATTCTGGAAATCGACCACCTGCAGAAAGCCTATGGCGACACCCATATTCTGCACGACATCAACATCAGCATCGACGAGGGCGACTTTCTGGTCCTGGTCGGCCCGTCGGGCTGCGGCAAGTCCACGCTGCTGAACTGCATCGCGGGGCTTGAACCGATCACTGGCGGCGACATCCAGATCGCCGGGCGCAACGTCACAGGTGTCAGCCCCAAGGACCGCGACATCGCGATGGTGTTCCAGTCCTATGCTTTGTACCCGACGATGACGGTCGCCAAGAACATCACCTTTGGCATGAAGGTGCGCGGCGTCGACAAGGCCACCCAGGCCACCAAGCTGGCCGAGGTGTCGCGCCAGCTGCAGATCGAGCCGCTGCTGAACCGCAAGCCGGGCCAGCTGTCGGGTGGCCAGCGCCAGCGTGTTGCCATGGGCCGCGCCCTGGTCCGCGACCCCAAGCTGTTCCTGTTCGACGAGCCGCTGTCCAACCTCGACGCGAAGCTGCGCGTCAGCATGCGGACCGAGATCAAGAAGCTGCATCAGGATCTGAACGCCTCCATCGTCTATGTCACCCATGACCAAATCGAGGCGATGACGCTGGCCACCAAGATCGTCGTGATGAAGGGCGGCGTGATCCAGCAGATCGGCACGCCGGCGGAAATCTACAACCGCCCCGCCAACATGTTCGTGGCCGACTTCATGGGCAGCCCGGCGATGAACCTGATCCCGGCCCGCGTGCGCTCCGAAGGCGGCCAGACCCGCATTGAGATCGAGCGCGACGGCGACGCGCCGCTGGTCATCACCGACCCCGTGGCCCGCGACCTGCCCGCGGATATCGTGCTGGGCGTGCGCCCCGAGGACATCCACGAGGCCACCGGCAACGCGCATCTGCCCGGCACCGCCCATGGCGCGGGCGGCGACGTGATGATCGAGATCGTGGAACCGGCAGGCGCCGACACGTTCGCCGTCACCCATCTGGGCGGCAAGGCGGTCACCGCACGGCTGCGCGCCGAAAGCGCGGTCCGGGCGCGCCAGCCGTTTCCGCTGGCATTCGACCTCTCGAAAGTGTCGTATTTCTCGCCTAAGGACGGTGAACGGCTGAACTGAGAAGGGTGACGGCAATGGCGATGCTTCTGGGCGATGTGGGCGGAACCAATGCGCGGCTGGCGATCGCGCGCAACGGGTCCATCGACGCGGGCACGGTCACGCGCTTCAAAGGCGACGACTTTGACAGCTTTGACGACGTGGTGCGCCAGTTCATGGCCCAGCAGCACCAGCCCAACATCTCGTCCATGTGCATCGCCGTGGCGGGTCCGGTCAGTGGTGGCCGGGCCAGCCTGACCAACCGCGCCTGGTCCTTTGACGAGGACAACCTGGCGCGGCTGACCGATGCCGACCAGGTGCGACTGATCAACGACCTGTCGGCCCTGGGCTATTCCACGCCTGCGCTGTCGGGCGATCAGCTGACGACGCTGCGCGCGGCCCCGCAGGGTCGCGCCCGCAACGGCCAGGCGCTGGTCGTGGGCCTGGGCACCGGCTTCAACGTCTGCGCGGTGCGGGTGCTGCCCGGCGGCGCGATCACCGTTCTTGAGGCCGAGGAGGGGCACACCCACCTGCCCGCCAACATCATGGCCCGCCTGCAGGACCGCGTGGGCGCCGATGCCGCGGCCGGGTTCTTTTCCACCGAAGAGACCTTTGCCGGCCGTGGGCTGTCGCGCCTGCACGCCGCCCTGACCGGCACGGACCCCCTGCGCGGCGAAGCGATCGCCGCCGCGATGGAGGCCGGCGATCCGGCCGCCACCGCGACCTATGACCTGTTCGCGGAGCTGGTCGGCCTTTTGTGCCGCGAGCTGTCGCTGCGCTTCATGCCGCTGGAGGGACTGTTTCTGGCCGGCAGCGTGGGCCGCAGCATCGCTGACCGCATGCCCCTGTTCGAGCCCGCCTTTCTGGCCGAGGCGCATATGCGCCACATCCCTGAAAACACCCCCGTTTTCCTGATCCGCGATGACATGGCCGCGCTGCAGGGGTGCCTTGCGGCGCTTGGCTAGGTTCCGCCTGTCGCGCAAAGGTTAACCCCCCTGCGGCCAAAGATTGCTGGATAAACCGGGCCGATCCTGTTTGAATTGCCGCAACCAAAAAGACGGGGCGGGCAGGATGCGGGCATATCTCGGGGCGATCTTGATGGCCGGAACGGCGCTGTCCGGCATGGTGCTGTCGGGCACGGGCGCGGCGCTGGCGCAAAGCTCGTCGCCGTTCTCGGGGCTGTTCGGACGCGGCAGCCAGGCCGAGGGGCCGGTGGCCCTGGACGTGCAGGTCGCGGGCGGCGACGAGGCGCTGACCCGCCAGATCCGCCAGGCACTGCTGCTGACCGGCGCGCTGGCCGAGGATCGCACCACCGGCCAGGACGTGCTGGCCGCCGCGCGCGGCGATTACGCCCGCATCCTGGGCCTGCTGTACGATGAGGGCCATTACGACGGCGTCGTCACCATCACCCTGGACGGGGTTGAGGCCGCCGAGGTCGCGCCCCTGGACGCCCCCGCCCAGGTGGCCCGCGTGCTGGTCGCCGTCGATCCCGGCCCGGTCTTTCGGTTCTCGCGGGCGCAGATCGCGCCGGTGGCGCCCGGCTCGGATATTTCGGACGCCTATGCCGTCGGAGAGATTGCTGGCACGGGCGTCATGCGCCGCGCGGCCATTGCGGGCGTGGACGGCTGGCGCGCGGTCGGCCACGCCAAGGCCGATATCGGCGACCAGCAAATCGTGGCCGACCATGATGCCAGCCAGGTCGACAGCCGCATCGCCCTGACCCCCGGCCCGCGCGTCAGCTTTGGCCGCATGTCGGTCAGCGGCAACCAGCGCCTGAACGAACGCCGCCTGCGCAAGATCGCCGGTTTCCCCGAGGGCGAACGGTTCGACCCCGAGGAGCTGGAGACCGTCCGCCAGCGCCTGCGCCGCAGCGGCGTGTTTTCCGCCATCACCCTGCAGGAGGCCGATGACATCGGCCCCGGCGACACGTTGGACGTGGATCTGACCGTGGTCGAGCAGGCCCCCCGGCGCATCGGTGCGGGGGCCGAGATCTCGACCGTGGACGGGACGCTGGTCTCGGCCTACTGGATGCACCGCAACCTGCTGGGCGGGGGCGAACGCCTGCGCATCGACGGGCGCATCAAGGATATCGGGTCCGAAACCAGCGACCGCGACGATGAGCTGACCATCCGGCTGGACCGCCCCGCGACCATCACCGCCGACACCACCGCCTATACCGAGCTGGAGGTCGCGCAGATGCGCGAGGAGGATTACGACGAGGACAGCGCCACCCTGGGCTTTGGCCTGATGCATATCTTCAGCGACCGCCTGACGGCGGATGCGGCGCTGGAATACCAGTATTCGCGCGTCTTCGACGCCAATGGCCGCACCGATTTCAAGGTCGTGGCCCTGCCGATGGACGTCATCTGGGACCGCCGCGACCAGCCCAACAACGCCCGGCGCGGGTTCTACCTGTCGGCCGAGGTCACGCCCTTTGCGGGCCAGGGCGATACCAGCTCGGGCCTGCGCGCCCTGGGCGAGGGGCGGGTGTTCCGGTCCTTTGGCGCCGACGACCGCTTTACCCTGGCGGGCCGCGCGCGGGCGGGGTCGGTCTTCGGCAGCGCGCTGGAGACGACGCCGCGCAACTATCTGTTCTATTCCGGCGGCGGCGGCACGGTGCGCGGGCACCCCTATCAATCCCTGGGGGTTGAACAGATCCAGGGCCCGGACCGTCCGATCAAGACCGGCGGCCTGTCGGTCGCCAGCGCCACCGCCGAATTCCGGTTCCAGCTGCGCGAGCGCATCGGGCTGGTGGCATTCGCCGATTACGGCCAGGTCTGGACCCAGGACGGGTTCGGCGGCGACAGCGGCGATCATGCCGGAGCGGGGGTCGGCATCCGCTATGACACCCCCATCGGGCCGCTGCGCTTTGACGTGGCGGGCCCCGTCAGCGGCGATACCGGCAGCGGCGTGCAACTTTACCTCGGACTGGGACAGGTATTCTGATGCGGACCTTCTGGATCACCCTTATCGCAGTCCTGTTCCCACTGGCCGTAATGGCCCAAAGCGTGGCAGAGCTTAGCGCCCAGGTCGATGACGATCGCGGCTTTCTGACCGGCCTTCTGGAACGCAACCTATCCGGCGAGGGTCGACAGGTCGTGATCGAGGGGTTCCAGGGGGCGCTGTCGTCGCGCGCGACCTTCACCGAATTGCGCATCTCGGATGAGGACGGGGCCTATCTGACCCTGCGCGACGGCGCGATTCAGTGGAATCGCAGCGCCCTGCTGCGCCGCCGCATCGAGATCGCCGAGCTGTCCGCCGCCGAGATCCTGCTGCCCCGCCTGCCCGCCCCTGAGGAATCAGCGGTCCAGGCCGAGGCACCGGTCTTTGCCCTGCCCGAACTGCCCGTGGCGCTGACCATCGAGCAGATCCGCGCCGACCGCGTCATGCTGGGAGAGCCCCTGATCGGGGTCGAGGCCGCGCTGCGCATCGCGGGCGGCCTGTCGCTGGAGGGGGGCGAGGGCGAGGCCCAGCTGACCATCGACCGCCTGGACGGGCCGCGCGGCCAGTTCGTGCTGGACGCGGCCTATTCCAACACGACCGAGGCGCTGCGCCTGAACCTGGGCCTGGACGAGGCCGCGGACGGCCTGCTGGCCAATCTGGTGAACCTGTATGACAAGCCCGCCCTGACCGCCCAGATCAGCGGCGAGGGCCAGATCCGCGATTTCACCGCCGATATCCGCCTGGCCACCGACGGACAGCCGCGCATCACCGGCCAGGTCGGCGCCAATGGCAGCACCGGCCCGGACGGATCGCCCGGCACGGCGTTCCGGTTCCAGCTGGGCGGCGACGTGGCCTCGCTGCTGCGCCCGCAGGACCGGGCGTTCTTTGGCCAGGACACCCAGCTGCTGGCCGAGGGCTGGCGCGCCGAGACCGGCCGCCTGGAGATCCCGCGCCTGGACATCCGCACCGAGGCGCTGCGCGTCGAGGGGTCGCTGGCCACCAACGACCTCTCTGCCCCGCAGCGGGCGCGGCTGCTGGTCACGCTTGGCCGCGACGCGGGGGCCACCCAGGTGCCCGTGGCCCTGCCCTTTGCAGGCAACGGCGCGACGGTCGAATCCGGCAGCCTGACCTTTGCCTATGACGCCGCGCGCAGCGATGGCTGGCGGCTGGATGGCGGCATCGGCGCGCTGACCCTGGACGGGGTGGCGCTTGGCGCGCTGGATCTGGCCGGGCGCGGCCAGATCTTTCTGGACGAGGGCGCGCTGTCCGAGGTGATCGGCGCCATCGACTTTGCCGCGCGCGATCTGGCCTTTGACGACCCGAACCTGGCCCAGGCCGTGGGCCCCCAGATCGAGGGGCGCACCGGGTTCAACTTTACCCCCGGCAATGCGCTGGACGTGACGAACCTGCGCGTGCGCGGCGGCGATTACGGGCTGGACGGCAACTTCCTGGTGTCGGGCCTCAGCAGCGGCATCACGCTGTCGGTGGACGTGGACACGCGCTATACTGACCTGTCGCGCCTGTCGGGCGTGGCGGGGCGGCCGCTGACGGGGGCGGCGGATGCCTCGGTCCAAGGGTATTACATCCTGCTGACCCGGGCCTTTGACATCGATGCCCGCGTGAATGGCCGCGACATCGCGGTGAACCAGCCGCAGCTGGACCGCATGCTGGGCGGCGATTCCACCATTCAGCTGGAGGCCCGCCGCGACGAACGCGGCCTGGAGATCGAGGATTTCCGCCTGGACGCCAACCGCCTGTCCGCCACGGCGCAGGGGCGCATCGACACGGCCTCCAGCGACCTGCGCGCACAGATCACGATGGAGTCGCTGGCCGATGCCGGCGCCGACCTGTCCGGCGCCCTGCAGGCCGAGGCGACCGTGACCGGTCCCCGTGACCGGCGCCGCCTGTCGGTGAACGGCCAGACCCAGGACCTGCGCATCGGCCTGCAGGCGCTGGACAATGCGCTGAGCGGTCAGACCGACCTGGTGGCGAATGCGGTGCAGACCGATGACGGGTTCCAGCTGGAGGATTTCCGCCTGTCCAACCCGCAGCTGAGCGCCGAGGCGCAGGGCAGCTTTATCCAGGGTGCGCTGGACGCGGTGGCGCAGGTGGCGGTGGTGGACCTGTCGTCCATCCGCCCCGACTGGTCGGGCCGCTTCCAGGCCAACGCCACCCTGCGTGAGGAGGACGGCGCCCGGCTGATCGACGTGACCGGCAGTGGCCAGGACCTGTCCCTGGGCGCGACGGGGGCTGCGGGCGCGCTGACCGGCACGACGCAGCTGGCGCTGCGGGCGTCGGAGCGCGACGGCGTGGTGACCATCACCGATGGCCGCCTGACGAATGATCAGATGCGGGCCGTGGTGCAGGGCATCTATGGCCCCGGCGTGACCGACCTGACCGGCGATGTGGATGTGGCCTCGCTGGCGCCCTTCGGGGCGGGGTGGCGCGGCAGCCTGCAGGCGCAGGGCAGCTTTGCCGAGGCGGGCGACGGCATCCGCCGCCTGGCCGTGACCGGCACCGGGCGCGACCTGTCCTTTGGCCAGGCGCAGGTGGACGGGGCCCTGGCGGGCGAGACGCGCCTGTCGGTCACCGGCACCGAACAGGGCGGCATCTTTACCATCGACACCGCGCGGGTGGAAAACCCCCGCCTGTCGGCCGATGCGACCGGGCAGGTCGGCGCGGGGGCGACCGATGTGGCCGCCACGATCAGCGCCGGCGATCTGCGGTTCCTGGGCAACGGCATCGGCGGCGCGGTCCAGGCGCAGGCCCGGCTGACCGATGACGGCACCACTCGCCGGATCGAGACGACCGGCACCGCCAGCGGCCTGTCCCTGGGCCAGCCGCGCATCGACCCGGTGCTGGGCGGGCAGACGGCCTTCGACCTGGCGGCCAGCCAGGGGCCGCAGGGCCTGTCGGTCCAGCGGCTGTCGGTCACCAACCCGCAGCTGCGGGTGACGGCGGACGGCGCGCCCGCGACCGGCATCACGCTGGACGCGCGCCTGTCCGATCTGGCGCTGCTGGTGCCCGAATTCCCGGGCGCCGTCGCGGTCAGCGGCACGGTGCGCGAACAGGGGCCCTCCTTCGCGGTCGATCTGCGCGCCACCGCCCCGGGCAGCACCGACCTGCGCATCGCAGGCACGGCGGCGCGGGACGGATCGACCAGCGATCTGGCCATCACCGGCAGCGCGGATTCGGCGCTGGCCAACACGACCCTGCGCACGCGCAGCGTCTCGGGGCCGCTGGCGATCAATCTGCGGATGCAGGGGCCGCCTTCGGTCCAGGCGCTGTCGGGAACGGTGCGGCTGCAGAACGGCCAGCTGGCCGATCCGGGCCTGGGCCTGCGGCTTGAGGGGATCGACGTGACCGCCGCGTTTCAGTCGGGGCGCTTGCAAATCGACGGCGGCGCCAATGTGGCGGCGGGCGGGCGGCTGACCCTGTCGGGGCCGGTCGATCTGGGCAGCGGCGCGATCGATATCGGCGTGGTGCTGGCGCAGGTCGTGCTGCGCGACCCGAACCTCTATCAGACGACGCTGGACGGCAATGTCCGCATCAGCGGATCGGGCGCGACCGGACAGCTGATCTCGGGGCGCATCGACCTGGACGAGACCGAGATCCGCATCCCCTCGACCGGCCTGGGCGGGGCGCGGGCCATTCCCGACATCACCCATGTCGGCGGCCAACGCCCGCCGGTCCGCGCCACCCGTGCCCGCGCGGGGCTTGAGGGCTATCCCAGCCAGGCGGCGCGCGATGCCGGGCTGTCCGGGCCCCCGGCGACGCCCCCCGCCAATCCGCCGCGGTTGGATCTGGTGATCAACGCGCCCAACCGGGTGTTCATCCGCGGTCGGGGTGTCGATGCCGAGCTGGGCGGCGGGTTCCGCGTGCAGGGCACGCTGCGCGACGCCATCCCCATCGGCAACCTGCAGCTGATCCGCGGCCGGGTCGATCTGCTGGGCAACCGCTTCACCCTGACCGAGGGCCTGGTCGAGCTGCAGGGCAGCCTGATCCCGGTGATCCGCCTGGTCGCCGAGACCGAGCGCGACAGCATCACCACCCGGATCATCATCGACGGAGAGGTGCGCGACCCGCAGATCACATTCGAATCCTCGCCCGAGCTGCCGCAGGAGGAGGTGCTGTCACAGCTGCTGTTCGGACGCGGTCTGGACAGCATCAGCCCCCTGCAGGCCGCGCAGCTGGCCAATGCCATCGCGGTCCTGGCCGGACGTGGCGGCGACGGGATCATCAGCAACCTGCGCGAAAGCGCGGGCCTGGACGACCTGGACCTGACCACCGATGACGAGGGCAATATCGAGCTGCGCGCCGGGCGCTATCTGTCCGAGAACATCTATACCGACGTCTCCGTCGGAGAGAGCGGGCGGTCGTCGATCAACCTGAACCTGGACATCACGCGGTCGCTGCGGGCGCGCGGGTCCGTGGGCAGCGACGGCGGCAGTTCCCTGGGCGTGTTCTTCGAGCGCGATTACTGAGGGCAGTGGGCGCGGTCAGTCCGCGCCCATCGCATTGGGCAGCATCCGCAGCGCCGCCAGCTCGTCGGGCGGAGAGATTGCCTGAACCGAAGTCATGGGCTGCCCCGAGGCCATGCGGAACCGCAGCATCTGGCGCCCGCCCGACAGGGCCGTGACCGTCCAGCCCAGCAGCTGTCCCTGCGGCCCGGCCATGGCACCGGCATGCTGCGCCGGATCGGGCGCCTGCAGCGCTTCGCGCAGCGCGGTAAAGCCGGGGCCGTGCGGGGCCGCCCCCTCCCATGTGGTCAGCGCATCGGCCAGCGATGCGGGCGCGGCACCCCACAGCCGGCGATAGGCGTTGTTCGACAGGACCAACTGCCCGGTCCCGGCAAAGACCGCCAGCGCGTCGTCCAGCCCGTCCAGCACATGCGCGCCCAGCAGCAGCTCGGCCCGGAACTTGCGGGTCAGTGACATCTCGGTGGTGATGTTCTCGAACAGGAAGGCCACCGCGCCGTCGGGATGGGGACGGCCCGTCACACGATAGGTCTGGCCGCCGGGCAGGGACCAGGTCTCGACATGGTGGCCGGTCGCGGCGGCGCTTTCCAGATTGGCCATGTGCTGGCGCCAGCTGCGATAGTCCTTGGGCTCGGGGACCATGCGCTGTTCGCGCAGCTGGTCCAGGAAATCGAACAGCGACGGGCGCGCGGTCAGGAACCCCGTGGGCAGGTTGGTCAGGTCGATCAGCGCCGGGTTGAACAGCTGCAGGTTGCGCCGCTGGTCAAAGATCGCCAGGCCGATGGGCAGATCGGCGAATGTCTTGGTCAGGGTCTGGACGAAATCGCGCAGGCTGCGTTCGGCGCGGACCGCCGCATCGGCGGGCAGGGCGAACATCATCACCTGATCGCCCATGGCATGACTGTGGCAGTCGTACCAGGACACGATCCCCTGATCCTCCAGCGCGGCGCGGCGGGCCGAGACGCCCGGCCCCGGCTTGGGCGCGTCCAGCAGGCGCGGCAGCGGCCAGCCAAGCACCCCTTCGGCCCGGGCCTCGGCCCGGCGCAGATAGGCGGCATTGGCCCAGGTCACCCGGTCCTGCGCATCCAGCCGCCAGACCAGCATCGGCGTCTGGTCCAGCGCGCCGCGCAGCAGGTCCAGCTCCTCCTCCATAGCCTGGAGCGACATCGAATCGACCACGATCCCGGCATGTTCGGCGCCGGGATCGGTCAGGGTCAGGCGCCACAGCCGGTCACCCAGATCCTCGGCCACCAGGCGCAGGGTCGCACTGCCCTGGCCCTGCTGGCCCACCAGCTCGACCCGGCCCAAGCGTGACAGCAGCGCCAGCCGGTCAGGGGCGTCGGGAAAGCGCGGCCCGATCCAGCGCATCAACCGCATCCAGTCGTCGTCGGGCGCGCCGATCCGGTCCAGCAGGCCCCGCGCGGGCGGGGTCGCATCGACCAGCTGCGGGCCGCGAAACAGGAACACCATCGGCTGGACCTGACCGTCCAGCGCATGGCCTGGACGCGACGACCGCCCCTGCCCTGGCTGGCGCCTGTCCCAGAGCCGGATCACCGCCACCGCCAGCAGAACCGAGGCCGTCCCGCACAGGACCGCCATCGCCACCAAGCCCGCACCCTGAATGTCCACCGCCGATGTCCCCTTTCAGTTCCACCGGAGCATAGACCGAACCTGCTTAACAAGGTGTTAAAGCGTTTCTGCAAAAACCGGAATCATGGGATTCCCAAAGGGGTCTGCTTGTGATTCATCCTCCCAGAAAGGATGAATCATGTCAGCACCTTTA
>NZ_MEES01000020.1:0-40110 GCF_001724535.1 Paracoccus sp. SCN 68-21
TCGGTGCGCATGGTGCCGCCGGGGCCGGGCGACCGCGGCGCGGCCCTGGTGGCCGAGGTCACCGTGACGCTGGAACCGGGCGTCACCCCGCCCCACAGGCTGCGCCTGCATCGCACGCGCGGCGGGCCGGTCGACCCGCTGTCGGCGCCGCTAGTGGCGGTGCAGACCCTGCCCGCAGCCGACCCCGATCAGCCGCGCCGCGTGGTCGTGTTCCGCGACATCGGCACCGCGACCATCGCGCCCGATGCGCGGCTGTCGCCCTATGCGGGGTATCGCTGGTTCGCGCTGGCCCAGGGGGCGCCGGAATCGGGGTCGTCGGTGCCGGGGATGTTTAGTGCGCCGTCGGACCCCGCGGGGCTGAACGCGGTGCCGGTCAGCATCGACGACGCGCCCGCGGTGACGCTGACCGGGACCGCCGTTCCGGGCGGGCGCCAAGGCGTGATGCTGGAGATCGACCACCGTCTGGGGCTGGCGCCCACGGCGATGGGGAGCTGGCGCTGGCAGGTCCTGCGATCCGAACCGGGTCAGCCCGCCACGCTGCTGTCCGAGGGCGCGGTGGTCACCCTGCCGCTGCGCATTCCGGAAACCGCACCTGATGGGTTCGCGCCCCTGTCCACGACCTATCGGGTGGTGCTGACCGACCCCCTGGGCCGCAACGCCCCCCCGGCCGAGGTGACGGTCGGCTGAGGGCGCGGCCCCTTACAGGCCCGGCGTGACGGGCAGCCGGTTCGAGGCCTTCATCTCCTTCAGTGACAGGTTCGACCGGATGCTGGTCACGCCCGGCAGGCGGCGCAGCGTGCTGTCGACAAAGCGGCTGTAATCGTCCAGATCGCGCACCACCACGATCAGCAGGAAATCATCCGCGCCGGTGGTGTTGTGGCAGGCCAGGATGTTGGGCGTCGTCTGGACGATGCGCTGGAACTCGGCTGTGGCCGCCTGGTCATGCTCCGAACAGCGCAGCTGGACAAAGGCCATCACCCCCAGGCCCAGCTTGCGGCGGTTCAGGACCGCCTGATAGCCCTCGATCACCCCCGCCTCCTCCAGCCGTTTCAGGCGGCGCCAGCAGGGGGTCTCGCTCATGCCCAGATGCTCGGCCAGCCTGGCGTTGCTCATGCGCCCGTCCTCCTGCAGCAGGGTCAGGATCTGGGCGCCGACGGCATCAATCTGGGTCAAGGGCAGGAACCTCTTCTAAAGCCGCGTGAATGCGGGCGATCTGCCCCGGATTATGCGAAACCGCGCGGGATTGGCAAAGGTCTTTCGCCGAAATCCGGCATGATGCCCGCGACCCGATGCCAAGAAAAGGTGCCCGCCATGAAGGCCGTGCTGTTCGAACAGTTCCGCGAAACCCCAAAGGTCGTGACCCTGCCCGACCCGACGCCGCTGCCGCACGGGGTGGTGCTGAGGGTCGCGGCGACGGGGGTCTGCCGCAGCGACTGGCACGGCTGGATGGGCCATGACGGCGACATCACCCTGCCCCATGTGCCCGGCCACGAACTGGCCGGCGTGATCGAGGCCGTGGGCCGCGACGTGACCCGCTGGAGGGTCGGCGACGCGGTCACCGTGCCCTTCATCTGCGGTTGCGGCGATTGCGGCGAATGCCGCGCGGGCCATCAGCAGGTCTGCCTGCATCAGCAGCAGCCGGGCTTCACCCATTGGGGGTCGTTCGCGGAATATGTGGCCATCCATCAGGCCGACCTGAACCTGGTGGCCCTGCCCCAGGGCATGGATTTCGCCACCGCCGCCAGCCTGGGCTGCCGCTTTGCGACCTCGTTCCGGGCGGTGATCGACCAGGGCCGCGTCAGCGCGGGCCAGTGGCTGGCCGTGCATGGCTGCGGCGGCGTGGGGCTGTCGGCGGTGATGATCGCCGCAGCCGCCGGGGCCAATGTGATCGGCGTGGATCTGGACCCGGCTAAGCTGGCGCTGGCCCGCGATTTCGGCGCGGTGGCGGTCGTCGATGGGCGCGAGGCCGACGTTCCCTGCGCCATCCGCGACATCACGCGCGGGGGCGCGCATGTCTCGCTGGATGCGCTTGGCCATCCGGTGACGATGATGAATTCGATCCTGTGCCTGCGGCCCAGGGGCAAGCACATCCAGGTCGGCCTGATGCTGGGCGAACACGCCGCCCCCGCCATCCCCATGCCCCGCATCGTCGGGCAGGAGATCGAGATCCTGGGCTCTCACGGGATGCAGGCGCATCGATACGGCGCGATGCTGGACATGGTCGCCAGCGGCAGGCTGGACCCCGCGCGGCTGGTGGGCGACCGGATCGCCCTGAGCGATGCGCCCGCAGCCCTGATGGCCATGGACCGGTTCCGCTCGGTCGGCGCGACGGTCATCACCCGGTTCTGAGCGTCAGGCGGCCTTCGCGCAGGGTCCCTCCAGCGCGATCACGCGGTCACAGCTGCGCGCGATCAGATGCGCGTCATGGCTGACGATCAGCAAGGCCATGCCCGCCTGATGCGCGATGTCGATCATCAGGCGCGTGACCTCGGCCTGGGTGATCAGGTCCAGCCGCGAGGTCGGCTCGTCCGCGAACAGGAACACCGGGTCCAACAGCAGCACCCGCAGCAGGGCCAGACGCTGCAGCTCTCCGCCTGACACGGCGTCGGGGCGGCGCGTCAGCAGGCCCGGCGACAGGCGCATCCGCTCCAGCAGCGGCGCGATGCGGGCGCGGTCCAGCCGGTGCAGCGCGACCAGATCGTCCAGCGCGCGCCCCAGGGTCACGGCGCGCGGAAAGGCGCTTGGCGGGTCCTGATACAGCTTTTGAAAGCGGACCGGCGCGATGCCCTGCGCCCGCTGGACGCGGCCCGCCTCGGCCCGCGCCAGACCCAGCAGCGTGTCGCCCAACGTGGACTTGCCGCAGCCGCTTGGGCCGGTGATGCCCAGAACCTCGCCCGGGTGGACGCTGAGGTCCAGGTCGCGAAACAGCACCCGCCCGCCCCGCGCGGCGGACAGCCCCTCGGCCCGCAGGACCGGGCTGCCCTGTGCCTGACGCAGGGCCTGGCGCGGCCAGCTGGCCGGGTCGGCGGCGATCAGCGCGCGGGTGTAGTCGCTGGCGGGCGCGGCCAGCACCTGCGCGGTGGGGCCCTGTTCGACCACCCGGCCCTGGCGGACCACCATCAGATCGCCGCCAAGCGCACGCGCCAGCGCCAGATCATGCGTGATCGTCAGCAGCCCCCCGCCATCCGCCGCACCCTTCAGCAGCAGGGCGCAGATCTCGTCCCGGCGATGGGCGTCCAGGCCCTTGGTCGGCTCATCCGCGATGATGATGCGCGCGCCGCCCGCCCGTGCGGCGGCAAAGGCCGCGCGCTGCGCCATGCCGCCCGACAGCTGATCGGGGCGCAGGCCGCCCGCGCGGCCCAGACCCAGCCCGTCCAGATCGCGCGCGGCGGCCGTCCGCGCCTGCCCGCGCGACAGGCCACGGACCAGGGCATGCCCCTCGGCCACCTGATCGCGGGCGGGCATCAGCGGGTCCAGCGACAGCCAGGGTTCCTGCGGCAGCACGCCCAGGGTCCGACCCCAGAGCGGGCGGAAGGATGCGGGGTGGGCGGCGTCCAGCACCCGGTCCCCGATGGTCACCCGGCCGTGCGCGGTCAGACCCTGCAGCAGCGTGCCGATCAGGGCCTGGGCCAGCAGGCTTTTCCCGGATCCGGTCTCTCCCAGGATGGTCAGGGGGCGGCCGGGATGCAGGACCAGCGTCGCGGGATGGACCAGCATCTGGCCCGCGGCCTGGACCACGATGTCGGTGGCACTCAGCAATGGCGTCATGGGCGGCGTCCTTGGGCAAGCAGGTTCAGGGCCAGGATGGTCAGAAAGATGGCGATCACCGGCAGGAACAGCGCCATGGGCGCCTCGCGGTAATAGGGCAGCAGCTCGACCATCATCTGGCCCAGCTCGGGGCGTGGGGCGCGGATGCCGACGCTGACAAAGCCCAGGGCGGCGATCAGCATGATCGCCGTCGCCGCACCAAAGGCCGCCACGGTCAGCAGCATCGGCGCCAGATCGGGCCACAGATGGCGGCGGAACACATAGCCCGGACCAAAGCCCAGCAGGCGGCTGGCCTGGACGCCGGGCGCGGCCAGCAGGCGGGCGGCGGTGGCGCGGGTCAGGCGAAAGAACTCGATCCACAGGACCAGGGTCAGGCCGATGGCAAAGGCCAGCGGCGTGTTCGGGATGATCACGCCGATGATCAGCACCATCAGCAGGCCGGGCAGCGCCAGGACGCTGTCGGCCAGCAGGACCAGCGCCCGGTCCACCCAAGCGCCGCGCCAGGCGGCCAGAACCCCCAGCCCGGTACCCAGCACCCCCGCCAGCAGCACCGCGACCCCGCCGATGGAAAGCGACAGTCGCAGCGCCGCCGCCAGCCGCGCCATCAGCGACCGGCCCAGATGGTCATAGCCCAAGGGCGCCAGCGCGTCGGGGGCGGCCAGCCCCCGCATCAGGTCCTGGCGCAGCGGATCGGTGGAGATCAACAGCGGCGCGCCTCAGGCAAAGGCCAGCACCAGCAGCAGGATCGCGCCCCCGGCCCATTGCGCGGTGGTGGGCCCGCGGGCGGCGGGGGGCGTCAGGGTGGCGTCGGACAGGCTCATGCGCGGATCTCCCTCGGGTCAATCAGGCGGGTCAGCAGGTCGGTCAGCGCGTTCAGCGCGACAAAGCCCAGGCCCAGCAGCAGGGCGGTGCCCTGCACCATCGGCACGTCGCGCCCGAAGATCGCGTGGACCAGCGCATGCCCGATGCCGGGCCAGCCAAAGATCGATTCGACGACCACGACCCCCTCGACCAGCATCACGAATTGCAGCGACAGAAAGGTCACCATGGCCACGCCGATGTTGCGCAGCCCGTGGCGGCGCAGCATCTGGCCCTCGGACAGGCCCTTCCAGCGGCCAAAGGCATAGAAGGGCCGCGCGGCCACCCCCGCCATCGCGTCCCGCGCCATGCGCGCCGACACCGCCGCCAGCCCCAGGGCCAGGGTCAGCGCGGGCAGGATGATGTGTTCCGCCCGCCCGTGCCCCGCCGCAGGCAGCCAGCCCAGCTGGATCGAGACCAGCACGATCAGGATCAGCCCCATCAGGAACTGCGGCACCGCCCGCAGCCCCGAGGACAGGATCAGCAGCCCCCGGTCCAGCCAGCCCCCGGCACGCAGCCCGGCCAGAATGCCCAAAGGCGGCCCGATCAGCATCGACAGCAGCAGCGCCGCCCCCGCCAGATGCAGGCTGGCGCCCAGCTGATGGCGGATCTCGTCCCAGACCGGCCGCCCGGAAATGACCGAGACGCCCAAATCCAGCCGCGCCAGATCGCCCAGCCAGACCGCGAAGGTGGCCCAGGCCGGACGGTCCAGCCCCAGCTCGGCCCGGACGGCGGCGGCGGCATCGGCGGTGACCATGTCATAGCCGTAGCGCCCCGCCGCGATGCGGAACGCCATGTCGCCCGGCAGCGCCTGCATCATCAGAAAGGTCAGCACCCCCACCAGGAACGCCACCACCCCGGCCTGCGCGGCCCGGTATCCAAGCGCGCGCCAGATCACGGCTGCACCCAGTCCATCTGCGACAGGCCGATGGTCCGTTCGAACGGGTCGATGACCGCACCGCTGACGCCGGTGCTGACCGCGGCGGTCTGCTGATACCAGGCGACGGGAATCACCGGCAGATCGGCCTGCAGCATCGCCATGGCCTGATCGCGCTGGTCCTGCCCGCCCTCCCCCGCCGCCAGATCGCGGATCAGCGCGGTGAAGGCGTCATTCTGCCAACCCATCGCGCCCCAATCGCCGCCCGGCGCGTAATCGGTCAGGATCGTGCCGATCGGGTCGGGCACCAGTGCGAAATTGCGCGCCAGCAGCGCCAGATTCAGCGTGCCGTCGGCATGGCGGGCGGGGATTTCGCTGGAATTGGTGGAATCGATGGTCACCTCGACCCCGATCTGGGCCAGCATCTGCTGGATCACCGCCGCCGACAGCGGCAGTTCGGGGCGGTCAGGATAGGTGGTCAGGGTCAGGGCAAAGCGTTCCCCGTCGCGCGTCAGGATGCCGTCCGGGCCAGGCTGCCAGCCCAGATCGGCCAGAATCGCGCGCGCGGCCTCGGGGTCATGGGCCAGGGGCTCCAGCCCCTCGACATGCCAATCCGCGACCGAGGGCGGGAACAGCTGATCGGCCCCCGTCGGATAGCGCAGGATCGCCTGCGCCAGCCCCTGCCGGTCGATGGCCAGCGACAGCGCGCGCCGCGCCTGCGGGTCCGACAGCGCCGGGTGGCCCGCATTCACCTTGATCAGCAGAGAGCGCGGCACCGCGACCGACAGAACCTCGACCCCCGCCACGCCCGACAGGCGCGCGACCGAGGCCGGGTCCAGGTTGAAGACGTAATCGGCATCCCCGCTTTCGGCCAGCAGGGCGCGGGTCTCGGCCCGGCCAACGGCCTGATAGGTGACCTGGGCGATGCGCGCAGCCTGACCCCAATAGCCGTCAAAGCGTTCGGCCTCCAGGCGCAGCGGCTCCTGCAGGCGGGTCAGGCGATAGGGGCCGGTGCCGATAACCTGCGTGGCGGTCCCCTGCGCGTCATAGGCGGCGGGCGCATAGATCAGCGCGCGGTATTCCGACAGAAACGCGGGCAGCGGGGCGAAGGGCTGGGACAGCGTGATGCGCAGATCGTCGCCTTCGGGGGCGATGGCGGTGATGGGGGCGGTGTCCAGCAGGCCGGGCTTGGCCCACGCATGGGCCAGCGCATCGGCAACGGCCTGGGCGGTCAGCGGCGTGCCGTCGTGAAAGGTAACGCCCTGGCGCAGGCGGAACAGCCAGGACAGCCCGTCATCGGAGACCGACCATTCGGTCGCGAGGCCGGGCGTCAGGCGACCGTCGGGGTCGGCATTCACCAGCGTCTCGGCCAGCTCCATCTTGATCATGATGTTGCCCGAGGTCGAGGGGTCGGCGCCCTTGATTTCGAACGGGGCGACGACATCCAGAACGCCCTCGGTGGCCAAAGCGGGGCTGGCGATCAGGGCGGCGAGGGTCAGGGTCAGAAAGGGGCGCATCACGGTCCTCACAGGTATTTGTGATGCTATCACATTACATGCAAGGGACCGCAACCACCTTGCGGCGCGATTGCAGGATGTGCATGACTGCCCCCGCAGCCAGACCGGAGAACCCCATGCGATCCCTGTTCCACCTTGCCATCCACGTCACCGATCTGGACGCGGCGCGCCGCTTTTACGGCGATGTCCTGGGCTGTGCCGAGGGCCGCTCGGCCCCGACCTGGGTCGATTTCGACTTTTTCGGCCATCAGCTGTCGCTGCATCTGGGCACGCCCTTTGCAACCACGCGCACGGGCAAGGTGGGCGATCACATGGTGATGATGCCGCATCTGGGCGTGGTGCTGCCTTTGGCCGAGTGGAAGGCGCTGGCCGAGCGCCTGGCTGCGCGGGGCGTGGCCTTCGACATCCCGCCGCAGATCCGCTTTGAGGGCCAGCCCGGAGAGCAGCGGACGATGTTCTTCTTCGACCCCTCGGGCAACCCGATCGAGGTCAAGGGATTCGCCGATTTCGACGGGCTGTTCGCGGCATGAGCGGCCTGGTCCTGCCCGCCCCGCCCCTGCCCTCCGTGCCGGTCCACGGCACCGACGACCGCTTTGCGGTGCGGCGCATCTTCTGCGTGGGGCGCAACTATGCCGACCATGCCCGGGAGATGGGCCATGACCCCGACCGCGAGCCGCCCTTCTTCTTCACCAAGCCCGCCGATGCGCTGCTGACGGGGGATGCCGACCTGCCCTATCCGCCCGCCACCCAGGATCTGCATTTCGAGGGAGAGCTGGTCGTGGCCTTGGGCGCGGGCGGCCGGGACGTGGCGGCAGCCGAAGCGGGCGCGTTGATCTGGGGTCATGCGGTCGGCAACGACCTGACCCGCCGCGACCTGCAGGCCGAGGCCAAGCGCATGGGCCGCCCCTGGGACATGGCCAAGGGGTTCGACGGCTCGGCGGTCTGCGGCCCGATCCACCGCGCCGACGGCCCCCTGACGCAGGGCCGCCTGCTGGTCGAGGTCAACGGCACCCCCCGCCAGGACAGCGACCTGTCGCAGATGATCTGGCCCGTGGCCGACATCATCGCGCATCTGTCGCGGCTGGTCCGGCTGGAGGCGGGTGATCTGATCTATACCGGCACCCCGGCAGGCGTCGGCGCCCTGCAGCGCGGCGACAGCGTCACCGTGCGGATCGAGGGCCTGACCCCCATCCGCACGCGCATCACCTAGAACCGCCAGGCGGCGCGGATCTGCATCAGGTCCGCGTCCACCGGCACGCCGCGCCCGCCCAGCCGATCCTCCAGCGCATCGTCGATATCCATGCGGCTGTAATCCAGCCCGACGGTCACGCGCGGGGTCACCGCAACATCCAGCCCCGCCCCGAAGACCGGCACCGTTTCCGACAGCGCATCCGCCGTCAGCCGCGCCATGCCTGCCGACAGATAGGGCTGCACCCGGCCCAGATCGGCGCCAATCCGCGCCCGCAGGCGCAAGAGGACACCACTGTCATCCAGATCGTCCACCGTCACGCGATCGACCGCCAGTTCAGCACCCAAGACGGCCCGGCCCAGGTCGCGGTCATAGCCCGCATACAGGCCCAGGCCGTCGATTCGCCCCAGATCCACATCCCGGCCAAAGACCTGCGCGCCCAGGTCACCCCGCCCGACCTGCGCGCCCAGACGAAGCCCGCTCCAGTCGCCATCAGGCAACCCGATCTGCTGCGCGGACAGCGGACCCCCGGCGGCGAGGACGGTCATCACGGCAGCAAGCAGAGAGGGGCGGATCAGTGGCAAAGCAGGCATCCTTGTGACAAGAAAAGACGCAGCCCGCATCGGGCCGCGTCCGGCGATCCTGCCGAGGCATGGATCGATTCGCCACTGCCGGTTGCAGAACCAGTCACGAATTCCTGTGGAAGGGTCGGCCGGGCGCGGACCCTAGCCCCAGACCTGTTCGAATTCGCGCCATTCCCGCGCGCCCATTCCGGAATTCTCTTGTGTGACCACCTCGCCGGCCAGGCGGCGCTTCAGGGCAGCGGCCCCCTGTGCGGACAGGCTGACGGCATTCATCCGATAGTCGCTGAAGGCGCCAAAGGCCGCGGGCACCCAGTCGCGGGTGATGTCGCACATGATATCGGCATAGGCGCGGATCTCGAACTGGGCGTGACTGTCGGCGCGCAGGCGCAGGAAATGCAGCAGGTTGTGCAGATCGACCTTCCAGTACCACTGGGTATAGATATTGGCGGGCAGGTTCATGCGCGCCAGCTCCCGCGCCAGGCCCTGCTGGCCGTCCTGCGACAGCATCGCCTCGTAATTGTCATAGCTGCGCATCGCGTCCTCGCGCAGCAGGTCCAGCACGCGCTGCGCCTCCTCGCCCTGCAGCACCTCGCCGCGGCCCTGGTTGTTCTGCTGCGACTGCGCGGCCAGATGCTCGGGCGCCGGGATGTAGAACTCGCGGTCCAGGATGGAATAGCGGGCCGAATATTCGTTCACGTTGGCCGTGCGGTGGCGGATCCACTGGCGCGCGACAAAGACCGGCAGCTTGATGTGGAACTTGACCTCGCACATCTCGAAGGGGGTCGAGTGCCAGTGCCGCATCAGATAGCGGATCAGGCCCTCGTCGTTCTGAACAGACTTGGTGCCGGTGCCATAGCTGACCCGTGCCGCCTGACAGATCGCGGCATCGTCGCCCATATAGTCGATGACCCGCACCAGCCCGTGATCCAGCACCGGATGGGCGACATAAAGGTGGTTCTCCATGCCCTCGGACACGGCGCGCAGGGTCTGACGGGGCGTCGCGCGCAGGCTGTCGATCTCGGCCTGCTGGTCGGGCGTGATGGGCATGGCGGAGGTCCTCTTGGGCGGTCGCGGTGCCCCTCGTCCTAAGTCAAGACGGGGGCTGCGGCAACCACTCAGACAGGACCGCGTTTAAGCCAGCGCGCAGACATGCCAGCCTCTGCCCGCAAGAACAGGAGAACCCATGAACATCTGCTATCTGCACACGATGGTCCGCGTGAAGGACCTGGACAAGACGATGGCCTTCTTCCGCCTACTGGGCCTGGAGGAGACGCGCCGCATCGACAATGACAAGGGCCGCTTCAGCCTGGTCTTCATGGCCCCTCCGGGCCAGCCGGAATGCCCGGTCGAGTTGACCTACAACTGGGACGGCGACGACGGCCTGCCCTCGGACAGCCGCCATTTTGGCCACCTGGCCTACCACGTCGGCAATATCTACGAGATGTGCCAGACGCTGCAGGACGCCGGCGTCACCATCAACCGCCCCCCGCGCGACGGCCACATGGCCTTCGTGCGCAGCCCGGACAACATCTCCATCGAGCTGCTGCAGGAGGGCGACCACCTGCCCCCGCAGGAGCCCTGGGCCAGCATGGAGAATACCGGCAGCTGGTAAGGCGCCCGGAACAGGCACACCCGGCCCCGCAGGGCCGGGTTCAATTCAGTAGATATAGCGGATCTGCTCGGTCCAGAACCGCTCGATCCGGCGGCATTGCAGGTTCACCTGGTCCAGCGGCGGGTCCTCCAGCACGCCGGACATGGCAAGACCCTCGGCGTGGCGCATGAACAGCTGGCGGACCATGCCGCGCACCGCCTGTCCTTCGGCAGTCAGGCGCACCCGGACCGAGCGACGGTCCATGTCGCAGCGTTCGTGATGGACATAGCCCATGGCCACCAGCTTCTTCAGGTTGTAGCTGACATTCGAGCCCTGATACATGCCGCGCGACCGCAGCTCTCCGGCCGAGACTTCCGCCTCTCCCAGGTTATAGAGGATCATCGCCTGCACGGGCGTCAGGTCGCCACGGTGCAGGCGTTCGAACTCATCCTTGACCAGGTCCAGCATCAGCCGGTGCATCCGCTCCAGCAGCTGCAGGGATTCCAGATAGGCGTCGGTCATGTCCGACAGACCGGTGTCAAGCGACGAGGCATCAAGGATCGGGCGCTGATCGCGGGGTGCAGGGGCAAGCATGGGTTTGGGATGTCCTGTCCTGTTCGTCATGCACCCATGAATGACAGACAAAAGACAATCGTCAGTTAATCCACGCGACATTCCGCGCCGTAATTTCCGAAAGTTTTAGCGACCTTGCACGAATCTGCCTGCGGCATGGGCCGCCACGCGATCCAGCATCGCCGCCAGCAGGTCCGGCGCCCCCCGATCAGGGCCGTCGCCCTCTCCGATTCGCGCGGTGACCCACAGATACAGATCCTGGTCGTTTTCGGCCAGCATCCGCTCATAGAGGTCCAGATCGGCCGCGGACAGATCCGCCAGGCATTCATCAGCGAAATGGCCCAGGATCAGGTCCATCTCCTTCATGCCGCGCCGCCAGCTGCGCATGTGCAGGCGCTTGAGCCGGTTCGCGGGGGTTTCCAGGATCTCAGCCATGCGACAATGCCTCCTCCAGACGGTCCACGCGGGCGGCAGCCTCTGCCAGCAGGCGCCGCAGCTCGGCCAGTTCGGCGCGCATCGCCGCCCCCGTGGTGTCGTCTTTCGGCCCCGCGCCCTGCCCCGTCAACAGCCAAACCGCCGAAACCCCGGTCAGCGTGGCGATCCGTCCCATCAGGCTGGCGGTGGGTTCGGCCTGATCGACCTCCCAGCCCTCCAGCGTCTCGGGGCGCAGGCCCAGGGCGTCGGCCATGCCCGGAATGTCCAGGCCGGCCCCCTCGCGGGCGGCGGTCAGGCGGTCGCCCAGGGTGGCCACGGGTTCGGCATAGCTGTCCATCGCGTCTCTCTTGCTTGTGAGGCGGGTGGCCGCAGCGTATGCCATGCGGGCCGACAGTTCAAACCGACAGCAGCAAGGTGTCTCATGGCGTTCATCTCGGACCGGCTGGCCCGCATCAAACCCTCGCCCACCATCGCGATGTCCACCCGCGCGGCGGAGCTGGGCGCGCAGGGGCGCGACATCATCAGCCTCTCGGCCGGAGAGCCGGATTTCGACACGCCGCTGCATGTGCGCGACGCGGCCAAGGCCGCCATCGACGCGGGCCATACCCGCTATACCGCCGTGGACGGCACGCCGTCGCTGAAACGCGCGATCGCCGCGAAATTCGTGCGCGAGAACGGGCTGGACTATACCCCCGCGCAGATCACCGTGGGCACCGGCGGCAAGCAGATCCTGTTCAACGCGCTGATGGCCACGCTGGATGACGGGGACGAGGTGATCGTGCCCGCACCCTATTGGGTCAGCTATCCCGACATGGTGCTGCTGGCGGGGGGCACGCCGGTGGTGGTCGAATGCCGTCAGGAGGCCGGGTTCCGCCTGACCCCCGAGGCGCTGGAGGCCGCGATCACGCCGCGCACCAAATGGCTGATCCTGAATTCACCGTCCAACCCGTCGGGGGCAGGATACGACCGTGCGCAGATGCAGGCGCTGTGCGACGTGCTGCTGCGCCATCCCCAGGTCTGGGTGCTGGCCGACGACATCTATGAGCATCTGGTCTTTGACGGGTTCGAATTCTGCACACCCGCCCAGGTCGAGCCGCGCCTGAAGGACCGGGTGCTGACCATGAACGGGGTCAGCAAATCCTATGCCATGACCGGCTGGCGCATCGGATACGGCGCGGCACCCGAGCCGCTGATCAAGGCCATGGCCAAGCTGCAGTCGCAATCGACCTCGAACCCCTGCTCGGTCAGCCAATACGCCGCCGAGGCCGCACTGACCGGGCCGCAGGATTACATCCGCGACAGCCGCGCCGTGTTCCAGCGGCGCCGCGATCTGGTGGTAGCGGGGCTGAACGCCTGCCCCGGGCTGGACTGTCCGGTGCCGCAGGGGGCGTTCTATGTCTATCCGTCGATGGCGGGACTGATCGGACGCACCAGCGCGGGCGGCACGCTGATCGACTGTGACGAGGCCTTCGCCAATGCGCTGCTGGACGAACAGGGGGTCGCGGTGGTGTTCGGGGCGGCCTTCGGGCTCAGCCCGCATTTCCGCATCAGCTATGCGACCGCTGATTCGGTGCTGGAGGATGCCGTGGCGCGCATCCGCCGGTTCTGCGAGGGGTGCAACTGACCCCGTCCGCCTTGCGTTGAGCCCCTATCGAGCAACCGCAAGAAGGAGCTGACAATGCTGCCGCACAACACCGTGGTCGTCGTCGCAGACGGCCATTCCGCCACCCTCTTCCGCAACACGGCCAAGCACGGGATCGAACTGTCCCAGACCGAGACGGTGACCCCCGACAGCCTGACCGCAGGACCCGTGGCTCACCTGGACGAAATCTCGCCTCGCGACGAGGAGGAGGTAGGCTTTGCCGTGCAGCTGGCCAAGCATCTGAACGCGCTGGTCCTCAAGAACAAGGTCGATGACATCGCGATCATCGCGGACCCCTCGACCCTCGGCGTGATGCGCAAGCATTACCACAAGGAGCTGCAGCTGCGGCTGCGCAAGGAGGTCGCCAAGACCCTGACCAATTCCGACATTCCCGCGATCCAGAACAGCCTTTCCTGACCGCGCCGAATTGGCGTCAGCCACAAAGAAAGACGCCCCGCGATTGCGGGGCGTCTTTTTGCATCAAAAGATGCCGATCAGATACAGAATGATGATCACCACCACCGGAACGCCCATGAACCAGGCAATCAGTCCCTTCATCGTCATCTCCTCACGTTATGTTGAGGGCTAACGGTCCGGGCGCCCGGGGGTTCCCGTCAAAGTGCCGTCCAGCCGCCATCGACGCTGATCGTGGTGCCGGTGATCTGCGCCGCCGCATCGCTGCACAGAAAGACGGCCGTGTCGCCCAGCTGGTCGGTGGTGGCGAATTCCTTGGACGGCTGGCGTTCCAGCAGGACCTTTTCGATCACCTCGTCGCGGCCCATGTCGTATTTCGCCATGGTGTCGGGGATCTGGCTCTCGACCAGGGGGGTCAGCACATAGCCGGGGCAGATCGCGTTAGCGGTGATGGCCTCTCGCGCGGTCTCCAGGCCAGTGACCTTGGTCAGGCCGACGATGCCGTGCTTGGCCGCGACATAGGCGGATTTGTAGGGGCTGGCCGTCAGCCCGTGGGCGCTGGCGATGTTGATGACCCGCCCCCATCCCGCCTTGCGCATCAGCGGCAGCGCCGCCGCCGTGGTGTGAAAGGCCGAGGACATGTTGATCGCGATGATCGCGTCCCATTTCTCGGCCGGGAAATCGGGGATGGCGGCGACATGCTGGATGCCCGCGTTGTTCACCAGAATATCGCAGGCCCCCGCCTGTTCGATCAGCGCGCGGCAGGCATCGCCCTTGGACATGTCGGCGGCGATATAGCGGACGCGGGTGCCGTGATCGGCCGCCATTTTTTCGGCCAGGGCGTGATCCTCGTCGCGGTCGGTAAAGCTGTTCAGCACCACGTCGGCACCCGCGCGGGCCAGCCGTTCGGCCACGCCCAGCCCGATGCCGGAATTGGACCCGGTCACCACGGCGGTCTTGCCCTTCAGGAATTTCTCGAACATCGGCTGCTCCCTCTACTTTCCGACGCACCGGCTTTTGCAGGCGCAGCATGGGCAAAAAAAAACGCCCGCACAAGGCGGGCGCAAGTTATGAGGCAGGTTTCATACAGGCAAGAAACCTATCGAGCAGTAGGTCATTTATACGCGAGGAACCGCCCGAGTCCAACAGCAATCCTGCCAGCTTGGTTGACGCACCCCGGCCAAGCCTGTTGATAATGTGCGCAAACAAGAAACGATCGGGCGGCGGGCAATGCGAATCTTCGAAAACCTTAACAAATGCGCGATCAGGACCATGGCCGCGGGCCTGCTGGCGCTGTCGGGCGGTGTTGCAGCAATGCCGCTGGCAACCCTTGCCGAACCGGCCCATGGCATTGCAATCTATGAAGAACCTGCCCTGCCTGAGGGGTTCGCGCACCTGCCCTATGCCAATCCGGACGCGCCCAAGGGCGGCACGATTCGGCTGGCCGAGCCGGGCGGATTCGACAGCCTGAAGCCCTGGGTGCTCAAGGGCAACGCGGCCTGGGGTGTGGGCGTCCATGTCACCGAATCGCTGATGACGCGCTCCATCGACGAGCCCTTCACCCTCTATGGCCTGCTGGCCGAGTCGATCGAGATCGCGCCCGACCGCAGTTGGGTCGAGTTCTCCCTGCGCCCCGAGGCGCGGTTCTCGGATGGCAGCCCGGTCACGGTCGAGGACGTCATCTGGTCCTATGAGACGCTTGGCACGCAGGGCCATCCGCGCTTTCTGACCGCTTGGTCGCGGGTCGAGCGGATCGAGGCCACCGGCCCCCACAGCCTGCGCCTGACCTTCGTCGCGCCCGACCGAGAGCTGCCCTTGCTGATGGCCCTGCGCCCGATCCTGAAGAAGGCGCAATGGGAGGGGCAGGATTTCACCGATTCGACCTTGGAGGCGCCCATCGGCAGCGGCCCCTATGTGGTGGACCGGGTCGATCCAGGACGCTCGATCAGCTTTCGGCGCAACCCCGACCATTGGGCGCGCGACCTGCCGGTCATGCGCGGGCTGAACAATTTCGACACCATCCGCTATGATTACTTTGCCGATTCCAACGCCATGTTCGAGGCGTTCAAGGCCGGAGAGGTCACCGTCTGGCGCGAGCTGTCGGCGCAGCGATGGGCGGGCGAATACGACTTTCCCGCGGTGACCAGCGGCCGCGTCGTCAAGGCCGAGATCCCCAACGAGCGCCCTTCGGGGATCATGGGTCTGGTGATGAACAGCCGCAACCCGATCTTTGCGGACTGGCGCGTGCGCCAGGCCATGATCGAGATGTTCAACTTTCCCTTCATCAACCAGACGCTGAACGGCGGGGCCGATCCGCGCATCACCTCCTATTTCTCCAATTCTGTGCTGGGCATGGGCGACGGCCCGGCGACGGGCGCGGTGGCGGACCTGCTGGAACCGTTTGCAGCCGAGCTGCCCCCCGGCGCGCTGGAGGGCTATGCCCTGCCCGAGGGGTCGGACCGGTCGATGGACCGCGCGGGCGTGCGCCGCGCGCTGGACCTAATGGCGCAGGCGGGCTGGACGGTCCAGGACGGCCAACTGCGCAATGCCGACGGCCAGCCCTTCGCGTTCGAGATCCTGCTGAACCAGAACGGCACCGCGATGCGCAGCGGCTCCGAAACCCAGCAGATCGTGAACATCTATGTCGAGGCCCTGCGCCCCTTGGGGATCACGCCACGCGTGACGCTGCTGGATGCCGCGCAATATGTCGAACGCACCAACAACTATCAGTTCGACATGACCTGGTACGAACGCGGGTTGTCGCTGTCGCCGGGCAGCGAACAGCGCCTGTATTGGGGCCGCGACGGGGTGACCACGCCGGGCAGCCGCAACTGGATGGGCATCGACAGCCCCGCTGCCGAGGCGATGATCGACGCGATGGTCGAGGCCGACAGCGCCGAGGCCTTCACCGCAGCCGTCCAGGCGCTGGACCGGGTGCTGACCGCGGGGCGCCACGTGATTCCGGTCAGTTTTTCGCCGATCTCACGGCTGGCCCATGCGGCCGATTTGACATACCCCCCGCAGATCCCGATCTACGGGGACTGGCCGGGCTTTATGCCCGAAACCTGGTGGCAGGAGGCGAACTGATGCGGATCTTTTGGGTTACAGTGGTGGCCATGGGACTTTTGGCAGGATGCAACACCGTCGCCGGTGTCGGCGAGGATATTTCAGGGGCGGCACGCTGGTTCCAGGGTGCCATCCCGGCAGGAGGGTATTGATGAAGTGGCACCACGTGCAGGCCAACTGGGCCGCCTTCTACGAGGCGATCATGGACAAGTGGCCCGAGGCCGATGAGTCGGAGCTGGACGAGATCGACGGCGACCAGCGCGCCTTCCTGGCCTATCTGGTCGACGTGACCGGCCAGGAGCCCGAGGAGATCCGTGAAGAGCTGCGCGAGTGGCTGGTCGGAGAGATCCCGTCGGACGTCGTCATGGATCCGGTCCACGACAACCACTCGATCGCGCTGTCGTCCAAGTTCGTGAACGAGGGCGAGGACGAGTTTTCCGACGACGCCCGTTTCGGAGACGACAGCGACAAGCACGACTGACCCGATCCGCAGTCGCCCCAGGGCCGGGGCGACTGCGGGTCCGTCAGGCCGCGCCCGGCGCGCCGATGCGGTCCAGCTTGGCGATATGGCGGGCCATCAGCAGATAGATCGCCCCGTACAGCGCCGCCACGACCAGCCCGACCCACTGAATCTCGAAGGGGGTGAAGACATAGGCCCCGACCAGCGTCAGCTGCAGCAGGAAGTGCAGCGGGTAATAGCGACGGTCGCCCAGCGTCTCCCGGGACCAGCCCAGATTGGCGGAATAGAGCCGGATCAGGCTGTCCAGAGAGTTGATCACGAAGACCACCCCCACCCCGATCATGAACCAGTTTAGCCAGTCGGGGATGACCACACCCCCCTGATGATAGACGAACAGCACGCTGAACCACAGACCCAGGGGCACGGCGGGCAGCGCCACCATCGCCACCGCCAGCTGCCAGACCCGCATGCCGCCGACGAACCGGGCGACGAACTGTCCGATCATGATCGACCAGGCGAACCACCAGAACAGGTAGAATTCGTGATAGTCTGAGATCGGCGTCGCAAAGCGCGGCAGGTGGCGGAAGTAATCGGCCAGCAGCCCCAGATTGGCAAAGAAATCGGGCAGCCCCACGCGGCTGTAGACAAAGGCAATCATCGCCAGCGCGGTAAAGGCCAGCATCCCGAACCCATAGCTGGACAGGATCGCCAGCCATTTCATCACCGCCATGTTCCCGCTGGAGATCACCGCCGTGGCGATCACCACCACCACCAGCCCCCAAACCGCCCCCTGCGACAGATTGGGCGCATAGGTCGGCAGGTTCGACATGAACAGATAGCAGGTGAATGAACAGGTCGCGATGACCGTCAGGTTATAGACCCATTTCACGACCGGAATCTGGAACAGCTGCAGGCGCGGCTCGATCGCGATGAAATAGAAGGTGGCGACGAAATACATCAGCCAGACCAAGGGGCCCCACATGCCGAACTCGACCGCCAGGGCGTTGGTGAAGCCGAAGGCCGGGTCCTCCTCATAGAGGGGGAACTCCGCCAGCGGCAGCATGACCAGGCCCATGTCCAGACCGGCGGTGAACAGCAGGGCGATCAGGGTGAACAGGCCGACGGGCTCTTCGCCCTGCAGCCGCAGGCGGGGCCAGCGGATCAGGACGAACAGCGCGCAGGCCAGCACGCTGAGATAGGCGACAGTGATGATTGGCGTCATGCGCAATCCTTCTTTGGAACCTGAATGATCCGTTCAGGTAATTCGTAGCCAAGCCCTCCGCAAAGGGCGAATGAGACGGCTTTCCTTGGCGCAGGGGCCAATATTTTCGCTTTGATAGCCTAAGTTTGATCCAACTTGAGTGACGGGTCAATCAAAAACCGTCCCATCGGCATCGACCTGCCATGGCAACGCCCCGACGCGCCGTTTCGGTTCATCATCCGCTTGAGATCGGGGGACGCATCTGCGACATGCTGCCCGGACACGCAGCGGAGACCCATGTGATGTCCAACAGCCTGAAGATCGCCCTGGGAAGCATCGTGGTCGGCCTTGTCGTGCTGGGCCTCAAGACGCTGGCCTGGCGGCTGACCGGGTCGGTGGCCCTGCTGTCGGACGCGCTGGAAAGCATCGTGAACGTGGCGACCGCTTTGGCCGCGCTGGTGGCGATCAAGGTCGCGCAGCGGCCCGCCGATCAGGGCCATCCCTATGGCCATCACAAGGCCGAATTCCTCAGCGCGGTGCTGGAGGGGGTGCTGATCATCGTCGCGGCCCTCCTGATCCTGCGCGAGGCGTGGCACGCGTTCCAGAACCCCCGCCTGATCCAGGATGCGGGCCTGGGCATGGCGATCAACGCGGGCGCGGGCGCGCTGAACGCCGTCTGGTGCTGGGTGCTGATCCGCCAGGGGCGGCGGCTGCGGTCCCCCGCGCTGGTGGCGGATGGCAAGCATCTGCTGTCGGACGTGATCTCATCCGCGGGGGTGCTGCTGGGCGTCGGGCTGGCGGTGGCGACGGGCTGGGCGGTGCTGGACCCGGCGCTGGCCATGCTGGTCGGCGTCAACATCCTATGGTCGGGCTGGAAGGTCATGACCGCGTCCCTGTCGGGGCTGCTGGACGAGGCGGTGCCCGAAAAGACCCTGGCCGTCATCCGCGAGATCATCTCGGACAAGGCCAGCGGCGCGCTGGAGGCGCATGACCTGCGCACGCGTCACGCGGGCGCCGTCACCTTCATCGATTTCCATCTGGTCGTGGACGGGCAGACCACCGTGTCGGACGCCCATGACATCTGCGACCGGGTCGAGGCCAGCCTCAAGGCCCGCCTGCCCGATGCGCAGATCACCATCCATGTCGAACCGGAACACAAGGCCAAGCATTCCGGCGTGCTGGTGATCTGAGGCCCCTCAGGCCGCCAGACGCACCCAGACCGGGACGTGGTCGCTTGGCTTTTCGCCGGCGCGGGCGGCGCGGTCGACGCCGGTCTCGACAATCAGGTCGGCCGCCTGCGGCGACAGCAGCAGGTGGTCGATGCGGATGCCGTTGTCACGCTCCCACGCCCCGGCCTGATAGTCCCAGAAGGTGAACGGCCCCCGCGTGGCCCAAGGGTCGCGGATGCGCACCGCATCGGTCCAGCCCTGGTTGACGATGGCCTGGAACGCGGCCCGGCTTTGCGGCAGGAACAGCGCATCCTCGGTCCAGTTCTGCGGGTTGGCGGCGTCACGGGCCTGCGGGATGATGTTGTAATCGCCCAGCATCACCACCGGCATCTCGGTCGCCAGCAATTCCGCGGCGCGTTGGCGCAACCGCTCCATCCAAGCCAGCTTGTAGTCGTATTTCGGCCCCGGCGCGGGGTTGCCGTTGGGCAGATAGAGGCCCGCGATGCGCACCGCGCGGGTGCCCACCACCGTCGCCTCGATATAGCGGGCCTGCTCATCCGCATCGTCGCCGGGAAGGCCGCGCGTCACGTCGTCCAGCGGCAGGCGCGACAGGATGGCCACGCCGTTGAAGCCCTTCTGGCCATGCGTCTCGACCTGCCAGCCCAGATCCTGGAAGTGCTCGCGCGGGAAGCCCTCGTCCACCGACTTGATTTCCTGCAGGACGACCAGATCGGCATCGGTCGCGCCCAGCCAGTCGGTCAGCGCCTGGATGCGGGCCTTGACGCCGTTGATGTTGAAGCTTGCGATTTTCATGGGCCGCATCTTTAGCGGCCCCACAGCGATTGGCAACCGGCTCCGGTCAGATCGAGAAGGACGTACCGCAGCCACAACTGGCGGTGGCGTTCGGGTTCTCGATCACGAAACGCGCGCCGATCAGCTCGTCGGTGAAATCGATCACCGCCCCCGCCAGATAGGGCAGCGACACCGGGTCCACCACGACGCGCTGGCCGGATTTCTCCAGGATCAGGTCATCGGGCTCGGGCGCGTCCAGGCGGATGTCATACTGGAACCCCGAACAGCCCCCGCCCAGCACGGCCACGCGCAGGGAGGCCGGCTCCTTTCCCGCATTGATCTGGGACAGGCGGTCAAAGGCGCGGTCAGTCACTTTGGGCGGCAGGTTCATGGGGCGTTCCCGTTTTCGTCTGATGCCATCAAATATAGGGTCGCCCGGCACCAGCCGCAAGGAATGCCCCGTGACCGCACTTGCCCCCTATGCCTGCCAGCCTGCCGACAGCCGTGGGCGGCTGCATGACGAAAGCCTGTCGACCTTTCGCTCGCCCTGGCAGCGCGACCGCGACCGGATCATCCATTCCAGCGCGTTCCGGCGGCTCAAGCACAAGACCCAGGTCTTTGTCGAACACGACGGAGAGGGGTATCGCGGCGACTATTTCCGCACCCGCCTGACCCACACGATCGAGGTGGCGCAGGTCGCGCGCACCATCGCCGGTGCCCTGGGCCTGAACACCGACCTGGCCGAGACCGTGGCCTTGGCCCATGACCTGGGCCACCCCCCCTTCGGCCACACCGGAGAGGACGCGCTGGCAGCCCTGATGGCCCCCTATGGCGGGTTCGACCACAACGCCCAGGCCCTGCGCATCGTCACCCGGCTGGAGCGGCACTATGCCGATTTCGACGGGCTGAACCTGACTTGGGAAAGCCTGGAGGGCATCGCCAAGCATAATGGTCCAATTGTCGGGACAAGCCCGACGGGGGGCCCCATCACCGGCCCCCTGCCCTATGCGCTGGCCGACGTGAACGCGCTGTGGGACCTTGAGCTGCACACCAATGCCAGCGCCGAGGCGCAGGTGGCCGCCGTGGCCGATGACGTGGCCTACAACCACCACGACCTGCATGACGGGCTGCGCGCGGGCCTGTTCACCGAGGCCGATCTGGCCGAGTTGCCCGTGATCGGTCCGGCCTTCGCCGAGGTCGACCGCCGCTATCCGGACCTGGACCCCACGCGGCGCCGCTACGAGGCGCTGCGCCGCGTCTTTGGCGTCATGGTCGAGGATGTGATCGCCGTGGCCCAGAACCGCCTGGCGGGCCTGCAGCCGCAATCGGCCGACGACATCCGCGCGATGGACGGCCCGATCATCCGGTTTTCCAAGCCGCTCTATCAGAACATCAAGGCGATCAAGTCCTTCCTGTTCCAGCGCATGTATCGTGCCCCGTCCGTAGTGGTCGAGCGCACGCATGTCACCCAGATGCTGAACGACCTGTTCCCGCTGTATCTGGACCATCCCGACCGCCTGCCCGACCAGTGGCGCGCCGCTGCCGTGGCGCTGAACGATCCGACCGAACGCGCGCGGCTGGTGCTGGACTATGTGGCAGGCATGACCGACCGCTATGCGATTGCTGAACATCAACGGCTGTTTCACGACGCGCCCTGAACCTTGGCTGGTGTTGCCGCGTTGAGCGCGCAACACTGACCCAAGCAAAGGATGGATGTCATGATCACCCGCACCGGATCTGCCGAATGGACTGGCGGCCTGAAAGAGGGCAAGGGCCAGGTTTCGACCAAGTCGGGCGCGCTGTCCGCCCAGCCCTACGGCTTCAACACCCGCTTTGAGGACAAGCCCGGCACCAACCCCGAGGAGCTGGTGGGCGCGGCCCATGCCTCGTGCTTCTCGATGGCGCTGGCGATGATGCTGGAGCAGGAGGGGATTTCCGGCGTGTCGATCAAGACCACCTCGGATATCTCGATGGACAAGGAGGGCGACGGTTTCGCCGTCAAGAAGGCTCACCTGACCACCACGATCACCGCCGATGCCGACCGCGCCAAGGTGCTGGAGATCGCGGAGAAGGCCAAGGCCGGCTGCCCGATCAGCAAGCTGCTGAACGCAGAGATCACCATGGACGCATCGGTCGCGTGATGCTGGTCCGGGTCGGTCATCAGTTTCGCATCACGGTCGAGCAGCCGACCCCCCTGATCTGCCTTGTCGCCCCCGAGGCGGCACGGCACCCCGATTTCGTGGCCCCCGAGGAGGTCACCACCACCCCCGAGGTCGAGGTCCATGAATATCGCGACCGGTTCGACAACATCTGCCGCCGGATGATCGCCCCTGCGGGCGAGTTCATCCTGCGCGGCGACGTGACCCTGCGCGACAGCGAGGCCTGGGACGAGGTCGATCCCGACGCCCAGGAGGTGCCGGTCGAGGAGCTGCCCGACGAGGCGCTGATGTTCCTGACCCCTTCGCGTTATGTCGAAAGCGACGTGCTGTCCCAACAGGCATGGGACCTGTTCGGCCAAGTGACGCCGGGTTGGGGCCGCGTTCAGGCCATTCTGGATCACGGCCATAAGGTCCTGCGCTTCGACTATGGCACGGCGTCCGTGTTCCGCACTGCCCATGACGCCAGCCAGGGCGGTACCGGCGTATGCCGTGATTTCGCGCATCTGTCGCTGGCCTATCTGCGCGCGATGAACATCCCGGCGCGTTACGTCAACGGCTATGTCGGCGATATCGGCGTGCCCAAGGTCGATGCCCCGATGGATTTCGCCGCCTGGATCGAGGTGTTCCTGTCCGGCCGCTGGTGGACCTTCGACCCCCGCAACAACGAACGCCGCCTTGGCCGCGTCGTCGTCGCACGCGGGCATGACGCGGCGGATGTGTCGATGCTGTCCAGCTTTGGTCCGCATACCCTGACGGGCTTTGACGTCTGGTGCCACCCGGTCGACGATCAGGGGCGGGAACTGGACGGCATGGCCTTCGGCAGGTCCGCCTGACGGACCACTTCGGATGGTTACAGTTCGATGCATCTTGACGCTTGCGCGACTCGCCGCGCGGGCGCAGCGTCACTAGGTAACCATTGCGCAGGTGTCCGCATGACCATGTCCAGAGTGATGGCTTTTGCGGTTTTCCTTTTGCTGCCCCTCTCGGCCCTTGCGCAGGACTGCCCCGATTGGCACCTGACCGCGCCCAAGACGATCAAGGCCAGCGCCGACAGTTTGTATCAGCAGTATCAGACCCCGATGATCGCCGGGGGCGACGTGCATCTGACAAGCTGCACGAACGTGCCGGGCATCGGCTACATGGCCAAGGCGCCCGATCTCAGCCTGCAATATGACGATGGCGGTCAGGGGCGGCTGCTGGACCTGCGCGTACAGGGCGATTGCGACACGACCCTGCTGGTGAACCTGCCTGACGGGCAATACATCTTTGCCGATGACGAGGACGGCCTGAACCCGGTGATGCGCATCCAGGCCGCCGACAGCGGGCTGTACGACATCTGGGTTGGTACGATCGACGCGGCCAATTGCGCGTCGATCCTGCAGATCGAGACGTTCTAGACCATCATCTCCTTGGTCGCGGTCAGCCGGATCTCTGGGTGGTCGCGGCCGATGCGGTCGATGTCCCATTGCAGACGGGTCAGGAACACGAGATCGCCGTCATGGTCATGGGCCAGATGCTGCTTGTTCGCCTCGGCGAAGGCATCGACCTTGGCCTTGGGGCCGCTGACCCAACGGGCGCTGGTGAACTGGCTGCCCTCGAACCGGACGGGGATGCCGTATTCCAGCTCGATCCGGCTGGCCAGCACCTCGAATTGCAGCGCGCCCACCACGCCCACGATGAAGCCCGACCCGATCGACGGTTTGAAGACCTTGGCCGCCCCTTCCTCCGCGAATTGCATCAGCGCCTTTTCCAGGTGCTTGGCCTTCATCGGGTCGGTCGCGCGCACCGTCTGCAACAGTTCGGGCGCAAAGGACGGGATGCCGGTAAAGCGCAGCGCCTCGCCCTCGGTCAGCGCGTCCCCGATGCGCAGCTGGCCGTGGTTCGGGATGCCGATGATGTCACCCGCCCAGGCCTCCTCGGCCAGTTCGCGGTCGGCTGCCAGGAACAGCACCGGGTTCGACACGGCCATGGGCTTCTTGGAGCGTACATGCACCATCTTCATGCCGCGTTCGAAATGCCCCGAGGCCAGCCGGACAAAGGCCACCCGGTCGCGATGCTTGGGGTCCATGTTCGCCTGGACCTTGAAGACAAAACCGGTGACCGGCGCCTCATCGGGCGATATCTGGCGACCGTCTGTGTTCTGGGGCTGCGGCGGGGGGCCGTACTCGCTGATCCCCGACATCAGCTCCTGCACGCCAAAGCTGTTGATCGCACTGCCGAACCAGATGGGCGTCATGTGCCCCTCCAGGAACGATTGCCGGTCAAAGGCGGGCAGCAGCTCGCGCGCCATCTCGACCTCCTCGCGCAGCTTGGCCAGCAGGTCGGCGGGGACGTGATCGGCAAGCCGCGGGTCGTCCAGCCCGTCGATCTTGATGCTCTCGGCGACCTTGTTGCGGTCGGCGCGGTCCATCAGCTCCAGCCGGTCATGCAGCATGTCATAGCAGCCGATGAATTCGCGTCCCACCCCGATGGGCCAGGATGCCGGGGCCACGTCGATGGCCAGGTTCTCCTGGATCTCGTCGATGATCTCGAAGGTGTCGCGGCTTTCGCGGTCCATCTTGTTGCAGAAGGTCAGGATCGGCAGGTCGCGCAGGCGGCAGACCTCGAACAGCTTGCGGGTCTGCGATTCGACGCCCTTGGCCCCGTCGATGACCATCACCGCCGCATCGACCGCCGTCAGCGTGCGATAGGTATCCTCGGAAAAATCGCTGTGCCCCGGCGTGTCCACCAGGTTGAAGCGGTGCCCGTCGAAATCGAAGGACATGGCCGAGGCCGAGACCGAGATGCCGCGATCCTTCTCCATCTGCATGAAATCCGACCGCGTGCGCCGGGCCTCGCCCTTGGCGCGCACCTGACCGGCCATCTGGATGGCGCCACCATACAGCAGGAACTTCTCGGTCAGCGTGGTCTTGCCGGCGTCGGGATGCGAGATGATCGCAAAGGTCCGGCGGCGGGCGATTTCGGGCGGAAGATCGGGGCGGTTGCTCATGCCTCGCGCTTTAGCGCGCCCGCGCGCCCGGCGCAATTCCCGGTGTCGCGGCGGGTTTGGCTTGAATTGTCTGCATCGTTTCCTTGAACTGCGGCGCCCGCCGGGGAAACTGGCCGGAACGAAAACGGAGAGGCGGATGGACGGCTCGCTGGATCAACTGATGCGATTGTTGTCGAACCGGGGCCTGGAATGGCTGCGGCAGCGCATCATGGCCCTGCCCGAAGCGATGTCGATCGATCACCCCGATCTGGGCGCGCTGGCGATGGTGGGCCAGGCGGCCCCGGTCCTGTCGGGCTTGCGCGGGCGCATCTCTCCGATGGAGGTGATCGTGATGCGCCGCCTGACGCCCGATCTGGTGCGCGCGGGCGCCATCCGCGTGCTGGAGGGGGCGCGCACGCCCGATCTGGTGCGCCTGATGCTGGCGGGCGGGCTGGTCGCCTGCGACGACCCGCTGTGGCAGATGGCCTGCGAGACGCTGGCCGAGGATGCCGCCCTGCCCCTGCCGCAACGGCTGGCCCTGTCCGATGACCCCGCATTGCTGGCCCAGGCCGAACGGGTGCTGACCACCCCGCCGCGCCGGATCACGCCCGACCATGTCACGACGGTCGCGCAGCTGCTGATGCAGCTCTATCACTATGGCGCGCGGCGACCGCGCCTGTCGCAGGCACGCGCCTTCACGCAGATCTTCGACCATCTGCGCAGGCTGGCGGATTGGGCCCAATCGGCGGGCTGCACCGCCTCGGTCGCGCAGGTGGCCTTTTGCCTGCGCCTTCTGGACGAGGATTATCCGCTGGCCGAGATGGTGTCCGACCTGATCCAGGTGCAGCGGCCCGACGGGTCGTTCCCGGCCCGCCTCGGCTTCGGGACCGCCGATCAGGAGCTGGCGCAGGCGGCGGGACCCACGGTGCTGGTGGCCATGGCGCTGCACATGGCGGCGTGGCGGCGCTGGCGGGGCGCGGCGCCCGTCTGGCTGCAACCGCATCCGCTGCGCACGGCGACGCGGCTGCTGGCCGACCGCCTGGCGCGCGCGCCCATCCCCGATACGCTGGCGCTGCATGCCGCGACCAGCCTGACACGTGCCACGGGGCAGGACTGGCTGCGGCGGCTGTCGGCGCCGCGCGGCGCAGAACCGGCGGTGTTGGCGGACCTGGCGCGGGTCTGTTTCCGCGACCCCATCTCGGCGCGGCATCTGCGCCGCTGGCTGGACCTGCCGCGCCAGCCCGCAGGCCCCGCAACCCTGAACCGGGTCGAGGCCGCATGGCTGTCAGGGGCGCCGGTCTTGATCGCCAGTCCCCTGCCCCCCGCCCTGACCGCCTTGTGGGAGCGTGCCGCCCGCACCGGCGATGACGCCCTGTTCATGGATTGCGCCCGCATCGCGCTGCATCACGGCGATGGGGTGCCCGGACCCGTGATCCGCGACCGCGCCCGGCGGATGGCGGCGCGCGCACTGACGGCACAGGATTCGGCCCCCGACCTGCTGGTCAGCCTGGACCGCCTGTCCCTGCTGGCGCAGCTGTTGGAGCCTGAACCGGCCGCGGCCGCGGCCGCCTGACCGGTCAGAACAGCCCTTCGACCTGGCCCTCATCATCCAGGCGGATCACTTCGGCCGCCGGATGTCGCGGCAGGCCGGGCATGGTCATGATCTGCCCGCAGATCGCCACGACAAAGCCCGCGCCCGCGTTCAGCCGTACCTCGCGCACCGGGATCGTGTGGCGGGTGGGCGCGCCGCGCAGGTCGGGATCGGTCGAAAAGCTGTACTGCGTCTTGGCGATGCAGACCGGCATGTGACCATGTCCCGCCGCCTGCCAGGCCTCCAGCTGGGCACGGACGCCCGGCGCAGCCTCGACATGGGCGGCGCGGTGGATGCGGGTGCAGATGGCCTCGATCTTGTCCCACAGGGGCATGGCATCGGGATAGAGCGGCGCGAACTGCGCCTTGCCGCCCTCGGCCAGATCGACCACCGCGCGGGCCAGATCGGTGGCGCCCGCGCCGCCCTCGGCCCAATGCCGCGCCAGAATCGCCTGCACCCCCTGCTGCGCGCAATAGGCGCGCAGGGCGTCGATCTCGGCCTCGGCATCGCCCGCGAAATGGTTCAGCGCGACAACCACGGGCAGGCCAAAGCTGCGGATATTCTCGATATGGCGGCCCAAATTGGCGCAGCCCGCGGTGACGGCGGCGACATCCTCAGACCCAAGATCGGCCTTGGCGACGCCGCCGTTCATCTTCAACGCGCGGACCGTGGCCACCAGAACCACGGCGGCGGGGGACAGCCCGGCCAGGCGGCACTTGATGTTCAGGAACTTTTCCGCGCCCAGATCGGCCCCGAACCCCGCCTCGGTCACGACGTAATCGGAAAGGCGCAGCGCCGCACGGGTGGCGATGACGCTGTTGCAGCCATGGGCTATATTGGCGAAGGGCCCGCCATGGACCAGCGCCGGGTTGTTCTCCAGCGTCTGGACCAGATTGGGCTGCAACGCGTCCTTGAGCAGGACCGTCATCGCCCCATCCGCCTGCAGGTCGCGCGCGGTGACGGGGCGGCGGTCGCGCGTCTCGGCCACGACGATGCGGCCCAGACGGTCCTGCAGGTCGGCCAGGTCGCGCGCCAGGCACAGGATCGCCATGACCTCGGACGCCACGGTGATGTCGAACCCCGTCTGGCGCGAGAACCCGTTGGCCGGACCGCCCAGACCCACGACCGTGTCGCGCAGCGCGCGGTCGTTCATGTCCATCACCCGCCGCCAGGTGATGCGGCGCGTGTCGATGTCCAGCGCGTTGCCCCAGTGGATGTGGTTGTCGATCATCGCGGCCAGCAGGTTGTGGGCCGAGGTGATGGCGTGGAAATCGCCGGTGAAATGGAGGTTCATCTCCTCCATCGGGACGATCTGCGCGCGCCCACCGCCTGCAGCGCCACCCTTCATGCCAAAATTCGGGCCAAGGCTCGCCTCGCGGATGCAGATGGTCGCGCGGTGGCCCAGAAGGTTCAGCGCATCGCCCAGACCCACGGTGGTGGTGGTCTTGCCCTCGCCGGCAGGGGTCGGGTTGATGGCGGTCACCAGGATCAGGCGGCCTTGGGGACCGGTCAGGCCCGCCAGGGCGTCATGCGTGATCTTGGCCTTGTCATGACCATAGGGCAGGATCTGGTCGGGCGTCAGGCCAAGGCGGGCGGCGATATCCGCAATGGGCCGCTTGGACGCGGCCCGCGCGATCTGAAGGTCGGTCTGCATGATCTAGCGCACCACCATCACGGAAACGGGCGAATGGCGCACCACCGCATTGGCATCCCGGCTGACCAGGATGCTGCGCAGCTCATCGGGCTTGTCGCTGGCCATGACGATCAGGTCTGCCTTGTATTTCGCGGCCGCCTTGAGGATCGTCTCTGCGATATGGCCGTGGCCCACATGGATGCGGATGCGGGATTCGTCGGGGAAATGCTGGCTGGCAAAATCGTCCAGCGCCTCCTTCATCTTCTGCAGGATCTTCTGCTCATAGCCCTTGGGCAGGAAGGTCGCGACCATCGAGCTGCCGAAATCATGCACGATCCCCAGCAGGTGGATCACCCCCTGCTCTCCCGCCAGCCGCTTGGCGGCAGGCAGGGCCTTTTCCCAGCTTTCGGGATGCTGCAGGTCGATGGGCAACAGCACGGTGTCATGCATGACGCGCTCCTTTCACGGGTTCGGCGCGGGGTTCGCGGCGCCGCTGCAGCCAGACGACCAGCCCCATCAGCAGGAACGCCGGGATATAGATCCAGTACCGCGACGGTGCCGGAACGGGCGCATTCACCGTCAGGATCGTCTGGTCCCAATCCAGACCGGCGGCCTGCGCGGGGCTGTCAAAGGCCACGTTGTCGATCAGCATCCGGTCGCCATCCTGCGCCAGTTCGATCCCGGCGGCGGCCAGACGCTCCTCTCCGGTGGCGCCGGGCGGGACGGCCAGGAGGGCGGTGAATTCGACCGGGTTGCCGATGTCGTTCAGCCCCGCGATCTGCAGGCGCAGGCCCTCGCCCGGGTCGCTGTCCTCCAGCGCCTGGACGAACTCGGTCCCCGGACGCTCCTCGAAGGGCGGGAAGACATAGTCCCAGAAGAAGCCCGGCCGGAAGATGGTGAAGGCGATCAGCAGCAGCAGGACCGTCTCCCAGATCTTGTTGCGCACCAGGAACCAGCCCTGCGTCGCCGCCGCGAACAGCAGCATCGCGATGGTCGCGGTGACAAAGACAAAGATGCCCTGCATCCACCCCACATCGATCAGCAGCAGGTCGGTGTTGAAGATGAACAGGAACGGCAGCGCCGCCGTCCGCAGGCTGTAGAAGAACGCCACGACCCCGGTGCGGATCGGATCGCCCCCCGACACCGCCGCCGCAGCAAAGGAGGCAAGCCCCACAGGCGGCGTCACATCGGCCATGATGCCGAAGTAGAAGACGAACAGATGGACCGCGATCAGCGGCACGATCAGCCCATTCTGCTGGCCCAGGGTGACGATGACCGGCGCCAGCAGCGCCGAGACCACGATATAGTTCGCCGTGGTCGGCAGCCCCATCCCCAGGATCAGCGACAGGACCGCCGTCAGGCCCAGGATGGCCAACAGGTTGCCGCCCGACAGGACCTCGACCACATCGGCCAGGGCCGAACCCACGCCGGTCTGGCTGACCGCGCCCACGATGATGCCCGCCGTCGCCGTGGCGATGCCGATGCCGATCATGTTGCGCGCGCCCGAGATCAGACCGTCGACCAGATCGTCCACGCCCACCCGCAGCGCGCGGGCCGTGGTGTTGATGCCGGTGCGGTCGGCGCCGCGCAGCCACACCATCAGCGGGCGCTGCGTCAGCAGGATGAAGATCATGTAGGCCGTGGCCCAGAAGGCCGACAGGCCCGGCGACAGCCGGTCCACCATCAGCGCCCAGACCAGCACCACCACCGGCAGGATATAGTGCAGGCCCGACCGCACCGTCGGTCCCGGCAGCGGCAGCGCCGTCACAGGGGCGTTGGGGTCGTCGATCTGCAGCGGCTCCTCGCGCGAGGCGACCCACATCAGGCCGACATAGGCCGCCGTCAGCAGGCCAAAGACCACATAGGGCGCGCTGGAGCCGAAGGCGGGCCGGATCCAACCCATCAGGTAATAGACCGCCAGCGACAGCGCGCAGATCCCCGCCACCATGAAGGCGATGAACATCAGGCGCTGCAGGATGGGGGGCGGCTCATAGGCGCGGGGCAGGCCCTGCATGCCGGCCTTCATCGCATCAAGGTGGACGATGTAGACCAGCGCGATATAGCTGATCGTGGCGGGCAGGAAGGCGTGCTTGACCACGTCGAAATAGGGGATGCCCACGTATTCGACCATCAGGAAGGCCGCGGCCCCCATCACGGGCGGCATGATCTGGCCGTTGACCGAGGATGCGACCTCGACTGCGCCGGCCTTTTCGCTGGAAAAGCCCACCTTCTTCATCAGCGGGATGGTGAAGGTGCCGGTGGTGACCACGTTGGCGATGGACGACCCCGAGATCAGGCCCGTCATGGCGCTGCTGACCACGGCGGCCTTGGCCGGACCGCCCCGCAGGTGCCCCATCAGCGAAAAGGCCACCTGGATGAAGTAGTTGCCCGCCCCCGCCTTGTCCAACAGCGCGCCGAACAGCACGAAGAGGAACACGAAGCTGGTCGAGACGCCCAGCGCGATGCCGAAGATGCCCTCGGTGGTGACCCATTGGTGGTTGGCGACCTCGGCCAGCGAATTGCCGCGATGCGCGATGATCGAGGGCATGTAGGGCCCAAGGAAGGTATAGACCAGGAACACTGTGGCCACGATCATCAGCGCCGGGCCCAGGCTGCGGCGCGTGGCCTCCAGCAGCAGCAGGATGCCGATGACGGCCATCAGCACATCGGTGGTGATCGGCGCGCCGACCCGGCGGCCCAGGGCGTCGCTGTTGAGGAACACGTACATCGTGACGCCCACGCCCACCAGCGCCAGCGCCCATTCCCACGGCGGCACGCGGGTCTTGGGGCTGCCCAGCAGGACGGCGGCGATCACGCCCGCCCCGGCAAGCGCGATCCACCAGATCGGCATGGCAGCGGGTGCGCCATAGATGAACAGCCCCGACAGGATCAGCGGAACCGCAACCCCCAGGGCCAGTTGAAACGGTGATCTTTCAGCGGGATAGGCCATGAAAGCCAGAAACAGCGCGAAGGCCAGATGGACCGCGCGGGCATCGGTCGCGCTGATGATGCCGAAATTCAGCATGAAGGGCAGCGGCGAGGCGATCCACAGCTGGAACAGCGACCAGCACAACGCCACCGCCAGGATCAGCTTGCCCACCAGCCCCGGCGGCGTACGCGCGCCCGTGTCGGAGGAGGAGACCAGCTCGTCCAGCTCTTCCTGCGTCAGCGCCCCGCGCCCCGAGGCCTGCATCTCGACCGCGCTGGCCTGTTGCTGGCGTTCCCTTGTCCCGTCGTTCCGGCTCATCACGGCACCCCCTGCGATACGTCTTGTTCTTGTTCAGGCATGATGAAGGGGCGGCCCCGTCAGGGCCGCCCCGGTCAGGCGTGGATCACTCGACCCAGCCCTGTTCGCGGTAATACCGCTCGGCGCCCGGATGCAGGGGGGCGCTGTTGCCGTCGGCGATCATCTCTTCGGGCGTCAGGGTCGCGAAGGCGGGGTGCAGGCCCTTGAAGCGGTCGAAGTTGTCGAACACCGCTTTGACCACCTGATAGACGGTCTCTTCGGGGATCGCGGCCGAGGTCACGAAGGTCGCCTTGACGCCGAAGGTCTCGGTATCCTCATCATTGCCGGCATACATGCCGCCGGGGATCGTGACCTTGGAGTAGAAGGGATTGGCGTCCACCAGCGCGTCGATCTCGGGGCCGGACACGTCGACCAGACGGGCGTCCACGGTCGAGGTCGCCTCCTGGATCGAACCGTTGGGATGGCCCACGGTATAGCTGATGGCGTCGACCTGGTTGTCGCCCAGGGCGGCCGACTGTTCGGCCGGACGCAGCTCCGACGACAGGGCGAAATCGGACATGCTCATGCCCATCGCGTCCAGCACGACCTCGAAGGTCCCGCGCGAGCCCGATCCGGGGTTGCCCACGTTCACGCGCTTGCCCGACAGATCAGTAAAGGTCTCGACGCCGCTATCGGCGCGGGCCACGACGGTGAAGGGCTCGGGGTGGACGGCAAAGACCGCGCGCAGGTCCTCGAACGCGTCGCCCTCATAGTCAGAGCTGCCGTTATAGGCGTGGAACTGCCAGTCGGACTGGGCCACGCCCATGGTCATGCCGCCGGACTTGATCTGGTTGATGTTGTCGATGGACCCGCCGGTCGCGGGCGCGGTGCAGCGCAGGCCGGTGGTGGCGGTGTCGCGGTTCACCAAGCGGCAGATCGACTGGCCCACGACGTAATAGACGCCGGTCTGGCCGCCGGTGCCGATCGTGATGAACTGTTCCTGTTGCGCCATCAGCGGCGTGGCGCAGAGCGCGAAGGCGGTGCTCAGCAGGACGGGTTTCAGGTGGCTCATGCGGCGTCTCCCTTGGTCTGTTTTGGCCGGTCGGGGCGCGCCTGGCGCCCGGACCCGCAGGATCACGTCATCGTCAGGGAACTGTGCGCGAAACACAACCCCGTCGCTGAACCGCCGTGCCTTACCCTCGGTTCCGGCCGGGCTCCAGACCGATCGCGGTTTTTCGCGCCGCCTGCCCTCAGCCCGCCAGCGCCGCCGCCACACGGTCGCGCAGCGCGGGCAGCAGATCGGCCTGAAACCACGGATTCGCGCGCAGCCAGCCGGTGTTGCGCCAGCTGGGATGGGGCAGCGGGATCACGTCCGGCGCATGGGCGCGCCAGTCGCGCACCGTGGGCGTGACCGACCGCGCGCCCAGGTGCCAGCGCATCGCATGCCCGCCCACCAGCAGCGTCAGCCGCGGCTGCAGCAGCGCCATCACGGGCGCGCGCCAGGTCGCCGCGCAGATCGGCGGCGGCGGCAGGTCGGCCCCACGCGCATCATAGCCCGGAAAGCAAAAGGCCATCGGCACGATGGCGATACGGTCGCGGTCATAGAAGGTCGCGCGGTCGATCCCCATCCAGTCGCGCAGCCGGTCGCCCGACCGGTCGTCGAAGGGCAGACCGCTGGCATGGACCCGTGCGCCCGGCGCCTGCCCCGCGATCAGCACCCGCGCCGTGCGGCTGAACCACACGACCGGGCGCGGCCGATGGCCCGTCGCCGTCGCCGCAAAGCGCTCGCGGCAGATCCGGCAGCCCCGGATGCAGTCGTCCAATGGGGGTTCGGGCGCCATCATCTGCGGCATTTATGACGAATTTATCAGGAAATAAGGCTGGTCAGATCACAATTTCTGGGGCCGGATGGCAAGGCTGGACAGCCCGTCCGGCCCGCCCTAAGGTCGCCCCGGCAGTCGAGGCACCCGGCATGGCACGCCTCGTGCCGTTTTTCGTTGGTAAAGCAAGGCCATGCTAGAATTTGACAATGTGTCCAAGTCGTTCTGGACCGGCAAGCAGCACAAGATCATCCTGGACCAGGCCTCGTTCCGGGTGGAGCTGGGCCAGTCCCTGGGCATCCTGGCCCCCAACGGCACCGGCAAGACGACCCTGGTGAACATGATGTGCGGCCTGGAGAAGGCTGATGAGGGGCGGATCAGGCGCGAATGCCGGATCTCGTTTCCCCTGGGCTTCATGGGCGGTCTGGTCAGCCGCCATACCGGCAACGAAAACGCGCGCTATATCGCCCGGATCTATGGGCTGGACCCGGATTACGTGTCGGCCTTCACCCGCTGGCTGTGCGACATCCACGAATATTTCGACATGCCCGTGGGCACCTATTCCAGCGGCATGCGGCAGCGATTCAACTTTTCGCTGCTGCTGGCGCTGGATTTCGACATCTACCTGATCGACGAGGGCATGCCCCAGACCACCGATGTCGAGTTCAACCGCAAGGCAGGCCGCGTCCTGTTCGAACGCCTGCAGACCGCCACCACGGTGATCGTGTCGCACCAGCCCAGCACCATCGAAAAGTTCTGCAACCGGGCGGCGATCCTGCGCGACGGCAGGCTCTATCTGTTCGAGACCCTCGACGAGGCCAAGCAATATTATGACTACACCTCCTAAAGCGCGCCGGTACCACCTCTCGGCCCAGGAATCGGTCACGCAGGGCGGCACCCCCACTGCCGCGCCTGCTGACGACCAGGACCGCGCCGCGCCGCCCGCCCCCGGCGGGGCCATCCGGGTCGAGGTGACGCGCCGCGCGCCCCCCGCCGCAGGCTCCTCCGAAACGCCCGAGGACCGCCAAGCGCGGTTGGACAAGTTCCTGGCCACCGGCCCGATGGATGACGGTTTCGGCGATTTCAGCCTGACCAAGCCCCCCGCCGCGGCGCCTGCAGCCCCCGCCGACGACCCCGATCTGGAGGCCAAGCTGGCCGCGATCCGCGCGGAAAAGCTGACCGAGCGACAGATGCGCATCGCCCGCCGCATCGCCGCCCTGCACCAGATCGAGGCCGCATCCCCCGAGGAGGCCGTCCTGCGCCTGCGCGAGCGGGGGATCGACCCGTCGCATCGCAATGCGGTCGGCAGCATCCTGTCCTCCGAAGGCAGCCGCGCACAGGCGGCCCCCGCGCCCAACGCGCCGGCGCTGCGACCCGCGCCCGTGCCCTCGATCCTGCCGGACCGGGCGCCGGGAAAGCGCCCCGCCCTGCCCTCTCGCGAGGAACTGACCGAGGAAAAGCGCGCCGCCGAGATCTATCGCATTCAGCGCGACCTGGCCCGCCGCCGCCGCCGCCGCATGGCGATGCTGGCCTTTCGCCTGATGCTGTTCGTCATGCTGCCGACAGTCCTGGTGGGCTGGTATTACCACCGCATCGCCTCGCCACTTTATGCGACCGTGTCGCAGTTCCAGATCCAGTCGGCCGAAGGCGGCGGGTCGGGCGGCGGTCTAGGGGCGATGCTGGGCGGCACGGGCTTGGGCACGAACCAGGACGCCGTCGCGGTCCAGAGCTATCTGACATCGCGCGACGCCATGCTGCGGCTGGACGAGGAGCTGGGGTTCCGGCGCGCGTATCAGGACCCCTCGGTGGACGCGATCAAGCGCCTGCCCCCCGATGCCACGAACGAGGCGACGTTCAGCCTGTATCAGGATTCGGTCAAGATCGGCTATGACCCGACCGAGGGCGTGCTGAACATGGAGGTGATCGCCCCCAATCCCAAATTGAGCGAGCAGTTCTCGCGCGCGCTGATCACCTATGCCGAGGAGTTGGTCGATGCGCTGACCTCGCGGATGCGCGCCGACCAGATGGAGGGCGCCCGCGAGACCTATGAGGATGCCGAGGCCAAGATGCTGGCCGCCCAGATGCGTGTGCAGGAGCTGCAGGTCAGGCTGGGCGTGCTGGACCCGGTCGCCGAAAGCAGCGTCGTGATGGGCCAGGTCAGCGGCCTGGAAAGTCAGCTGACCGAAAAGCAGCTGGAGCTGGGGCAGCTGCTGGCCAATCCGCGCCCGCTGCAGAGCCGCGTAGACGCGGTGCGCGGCGACATCACCCGCCTGCGCGAGCTGATCGCCGAGACGCGCCTGCAGCTGACGCAGGACAGCGACACGCGGGGCTCTCTGGCCGCGATCGCGGGAGAGCTGCGCGTGGCCGAGGCCGAGATGGTCACCCGCCAGGAGATGCTGGGCGCCGCCGCCGCCCAGATGGAGGCCGCGCGCATCGAGGCCAACAAGCAGGTCCGCTATCTGTCGCTGTCCATCGCGCCGATCCCGCCGGACGAGGCGACCTATCCCAAGGCGTTCCAGAACACCCTGGTGGCTTTCCTGATCTTTTCGGGTATCTATCTGATGCTGTCGCTGACGGCCTCCATCCTTCGCGAACAGGTATCGACATGACCACGCCCAAGCATATCCCCATCGGCCCGATCACCTGCGGCAACGACCTGCCGCTGACGGTGATCGCCGGACCCTGCCAGCTGGAAAGCCTGGATCACGCGCTGATGATCGCCCAGACGATGGCCGCGGCCTGCGCCGATGCGGGCGCGTCCTTCGTGTTCAAGGCCAGCTATGACAAGGCCAACCGCACCTCGCTGTCGGGGCGACGGGGCCTGGGCATCGACGAGGGGCTGGAGATCCTTGCGGCCGTGCGCGACCGTTTCGGCTGTCCGGTGCTGACCGATGTGCATGACGCCGACCAGGCGATCCGCGCGGCCGAGGTCGTGGACGTGATCCAGATCCCGGCCTTCCTGTGCCGCCAGACCGACCTGCTGCTGACGGCGGGCCGCACGGGGGCGGTCGTGAACATCAAGAAGGGCCAGTTCCTGGCGCCGTGGGACATGCCGAACGTGGCCGACAAGGTCGCCTCGACCGGCAACGGGAACATCCTGCTGACCGAACGCGGAGCCAGCTTCGGCTATAACACGCTGGTGGCGGACATGCGGTCGCTGCCGATCATGGCGCGCACCGGCTATCCGGTGATCATGGATGCCACCCATTCCGTCCAGCAGCCCGGCGGCCAGGGCGGCAGCTCGGGCGGGCAGCGCGAATTCGCGCCGGTGATGGCGCGGGCGGCGGTCGCGCTTGGCGTGGCCGGGGTCTTCATCGAGACGCATGAGGCGCCCGACACCGCGCCCTCGGACGGGCCGAACATGATCCCGCTGGACCGGATGCCCGCGCTGATCGCCTCTCTGATGGCCTTCGACCGACTGGCAAAGGCTGACCCGCTGCCGGCATGATCCGTGCGCTGCTGATCCTGCTGGCGCTGGCCGCGCCCGTCGCGGCGCAGGCCCCCGACCCTGCCGTGCCGCAGGTGCCAAGCGGCGCGATCTCGACCCAGGACAATCAGGCGACCGATCTGGCGATCCTGGCGCGCATCGGCAGCATCCTGGCGCAGGTGCCCGAATTCGACGGGGTCAGCGCGCGCGTCGATGCCGGTATCGTCACCCTGACCGGAGAGGTTACCGAACAGCAGACCGTCGCCCGGCTGGAGACCCTGCTGGCGCGGGTCGAGGGCGTCGTAGCGATCGAGGATCGGGTGACCCTGTCCACCGATCTCGGCACGCGGCTGGTCTCGGTCCGCGACCGGTTCCAGACGCGGCTGACGGCGGTGGTGGCGGGGCTGCCCTTCATGGCGCTTGGCTTGGCGGTGGGGGCGGTCATCGTGCTGGCGGGCGGCTGGCTGTCGCGGCGCGAACGCGCGCTGGCGGGGATTGCGCCCAATCCCTTCATCGCGGGGTTTCTGGCGCAGACCATCCGGCTGACCGCCTGGATCGTGGCGCTGGTGGTGGCGCTGGACCTGATGGGGGCGCGGGCGCTGCTGGGGACGCTGTTGGGTGCTGCGGGCATCTTTGGCCTGTCGCTGTCCTTTGCCGCGCGCGACACGATCGAGGGGTTCGTGGCCACGATGCTGCTGTCGCTGCGCCAGCCCTTCAACCCGAACGATCTGATCGAGGTGAACGGCCTGCGTGGCCGGGTGATCCGTCTGACCAGCCGGGGCACCACCCTGCTGACGCTGGACGGCAACCACATCCGCATCCCCAACCAGATCATCTACAAAGCGGTCCTGACGAATTACACGCGCAATCCGGAACGGCGCTTCATGGTCGATCTGGCGATCGATCCGGGCGCCGATCTGGGCCGCGCGCGCGACGTGGTGCTGAAGGCGCTGGCGGGTATGGATTTTGTGCTCAAGCGCCCCGAACCGGTGGCTTGGCTGGATGCGCAGGGCCCCGAACATGTGGTGATCCGCGCCGGAGGCTGGGTGTCGCAGGACGGCACCGATTTCGACCTGGCGCGGGGCGAGGCGTTCCGCATGCTGCGCCACGCGCTGGACGCCAAGGGTTATCTGATCCCCGAGCCCATCCACCGTATCCGCCTGGAACAGACCGACGCGTCCGAGGCGCCTGCCGCCACGCGGCCCTCGCGCCCCGCCGACCGCCGCCTGTCGGATCTCGGCCCCGACGCCGCCTTCGAGGAGATGGTCGAGCGCGAACGCGTCGATGACGGCCGCGACCTGCTGAACCCCACCCCGCGCGGCTAGGCCGCGCGACCGGCCGCATCGGCCGATGCCCAGGCCCATTGAAAGTTATAGCCGCCCAGCCAGCCGGTCACGTCCACGCATTCGCCGATGAACGCCAGGCCCTGCACCTGCCGCGCCTGCATGGTCCGCGCATCCAGATCGCGCGTGTCGACCCCGCCCAATGTGACCTCGGCGGTGCGATAGCCCTCGGTCCCCACGGGGCGCACCTGCCAGCGGTTGACCCGCGCGCCCAAGGCGTCCAGCCGGGCGTTCGGCTGATCTGCCAGCCGCGCCTGCACCAGCCCGGCCTCTGCCACAACGGCCTGCGCCAGGCGGTCGGGCAGCATCTGCCCCAGCACGGTGGCGACCTGCGCACGGCCCGCCCCCGCCCGCGCGGCCTTCAGCGCGGCGGCGATGTCGCGGTCGGGCGACAGATCGATGGTCAGCGTCTCTCCGGCCTGCCAAAAGCTGGAGATCTGCAGGATCACCGGCCCGCTGAGGCCCCGATGCGTGAACAGCAGCGCGTCGCGAAACGCCCCGCCCCCATGGGCGATGCGCGACTCGACCGACAGGCCCGCCAGAGGACGGCAGAGCGCCAGATCCTGCTCGGCAAAGGTCAGCGGCACCAGCGCCGGGCGGGTCTCGACCAGACGCAGGCCGAACTGGCGCGCCAGGTCATAGGCCATGCCGGTCGCCCCGATCTTGGGGATCGACTTGCCGCCCGTGGCCACGACCACGCGCGCCGCCGTGATCGCCCCGCCCGAGGTCTTCAGCACAAAGCGGTCGTCCTGTCGCTCCACCCCGGCGATGCGGGTCTCCAGCCGCAGCTCGGCCCCGGTCATGCGGTCCAGCAGCATCGCGGTGATCTGGGTGGCCTTTCCATCGCAGAACAGCTGGCCCTGGGTCTTCTCATGCCAAGCGATTCCCGCCGTCCCGACCAGATCGACGAAGGCTTGAGGCCGATACCGCGCCAGCGCGCTGGCCGCGAATCGCGGATTGTCCGACAGGAACCGATCGGGCGCGGTCGCAAGGTTCGTGAAATTGCACCGTCCCCCGCCCGAGATGCGGATCTTTTCCGCCGGCGTCGCGGCATGATCCAGCACGATCACCCGCCGCCCCTGCGCCAGCGCCGATCCGGCGCAGAACAATCCGGCCGCGCCGGCCCCCAATATGACAAGATCCGCATGTTCCATGCCGTGTCGATAGCGGGGCTTTCGCATGGGGGCAAGATTTCTGCATTTTCCGTCTTGCACCCCCGGACGCGCTTGGGTAATCACCCTGCACAGTTGGGGCGTGGCCAAGTGGTAAGGCATCGGTTTTTGGTACCGTGTACCGTAGGTTCGAATCCTACCGCCCCAGCCAATTCATTTTATTTTTTATAATTATCCACTTAGGGAAGCGCTCACTACCGCAACCGGAACAGTTGGCCGACTCATCCAAGCGTCTCACCACGGACGGACACACGGACAAGACAAGGCCCCAAACGCGGGGTGCGCTTGGGGCCTCTGGTTTGGCGCAGGTGGTATTCAGGCGGCTGCCGTCGCTTCACCCATCAGTTCACGTAGAAGCAACCGCGCTACGGTTTGCCAGTCGGTGCCACCAATCTGGGTGGCCTTCTCGCGGCGCTTGTAGGTAACGCGAACAAGCGTGCGTTTTGCGTAAACTTCATACTCGGCAACATGGTCGCCATCCTTCGTGATCGCGCTACGCTCGGTGGTGCCATGCTGATTGCCATGCGCCGGTCCGGTGGCGTTGTTGCAGAACTCGGCGTTGAGGCGTGATTTCCCCTTACCCCATTAAGCTCATGCCACGCGCTCGATCTCGGCGGTGCCGAGGGCGTTGAAGC
>NZ_MEES01000021.1:0-60464 GCF_001724535.1 Paracoccus sp. SCN 68-21
CGTACGCCCTCGAGTCCCACGACCGGATCGGGCTGCGCCGTAAGGGCGTTGATGCGCGGTTCGTGCTGTCGGGCGGCAAGGGGGCCGTGCTGCCGGCCGATGACGGGCTGGCCGCGCAGAGGCTGATCGTGGCGCTGGACCTGGATGGCGATCAGCGCGAGGCCCGCATCAGGCTGGCCGCGCGGCTGGACGAGGGCGATCTGCGGGCGCTGCATGGCGCGCGGATCGGCCAGCAGGCGGTCTGCGCATGGTCGCGCCGCGAAGGCCGGATCGTGGCGCGCCTGCAGGAGCGGCTTGGCGCGCTGGTGCTGTCGGACCGGCCCTGGCCCGACGCCCCGCCCCAGGCGATGGCCGCCGCCGCGCTGGAGGGGTTGCGCCTGGACGGGCTGTCCTGGACCCCTGCCGCCGCGCGCCTGCGGGCGCGGATCGCGCTGGTGCCCGGGCTGGGGCCGGTCTCGGATGCGGATCTGCTGGTGGATGGGGCCTGGCTGCTGCCTTGGCTGGGCCGGGTGCGCAGCTTGTCCGACCTGCGCGGGCTGGATCTGGTCGAGCCGTTGAAGGCCCGCATCGGGTGGGACGGCCAGCAGCGTCTGGACCGCGAGGCGCCGGGGCAGTTCACGACGCCCCTGGGACGCCGGGTGCCGATCGATTACGGGGGCGAGGACCCGTCGATCGAGCTGCGCCTGCAAGAGCTGTTCGGCGTCACCCGTCACCCGGCCGTGGGCGGGCGGCCCCTGCGGATCACGCTGCTGTCGCCGGGGGGCAAGCCGGTGCAGGTGACGATGGACCTGCCGGGGTTCTGGGCCAGTTCCTATGCCGATGTCAGGAAGGACATGCGCGGCCGCTATCCGCGCCACCCTTGGCCCGAGGACCCGACCGCCGCCGATCCGACCGTGCGGGCCAAGCCGCGCGGGACCTAGGCGACGGGATCTAGTCCACCGGGCGGATCAGCTTGGCGTCCAGCACGCGCAGCACCTGCGCCAGATCATGGCCGCGCTTGAGGACGCGCCCGTCCATCGCGATCACGGCATAGGCGCCCTGGGCCGCGCGCAGCCGGGGGCGTTTCTCGATCCGGTAGAGGGGGTTTTCGGCGGCGCGGCGAAACACGCTGAACACCGCCGCGTCGCGCAGGAAGGACATCCCGTAATCGCGCCATTCCCCCGCGGCCACGAAGCGGCCATAGGTCGACAGGATCAGGTCCAGTTCCTTGCGGTCGAACACCACGCGGTCGGCATCGGGCGGAGGGGCGTGCATCATGTCAGAATGGTGACACCCCGCCGCGGCCTGCGCAACGCGAAACGGATCAGAAGCAGCTGACCTTGGTGATGCGGCCGTTGGGGCCGTATTCGATGTTCAGCCGGTCGGGGCGGAAATCGGCGGTGACCATGTCCTCGGGGCCGATGACGCGGGTGCCCAGGGGAAAGTTCATCGTCGACAGCGCGGTGCGCGGCTGGCCGATCAGGCCCTGGTATCCCGCCGCGCCGCATTCGTCGGCGGCCACGGGCGGGGTCACGGGTTCGACCGCGACGGGCTCGCAGGCGGCCAGGGCGGTGACGGCAAGGATCAGGGCAAGCGTGGTCTTGTGCATCGGGGTCATCCGCAATCGATCTTGGTGATGGTGCCTGCCGCATCCAGGCGGAAGACGATCCGGTTGGGGTCATAGTCCTGGGGTTCGATCCCGCGATACTCGACCACGCGATAGGTCCGGCTGAGGCCGAGCGTCGGGATGCTGCTGCCCGGCTGTCCCACGCTGGAGGCATAGGTGCTGGCCTTGCACAGGTCGGGCTGGCGTTCGGTCAGCCCGCTGATGCCGGTGGCGGGGGCGGGCATGTCCATGCCCACGGGCATGGCCGCCGGAACGGGCACGGGGGAGGGATAGGCAATCGGCGCGGCTGCGGGATAGGCCACGGACGCCATCTGGGGCGCGGGGGCGACCTGTGGCACGGGGGCATAGGCCGGGGCCGCGTAATATCCGCCGCCCGGCGGCATCCGGCTGGCCGATGAGGCGCATCCCTGCGCCAGCATCACCAGTCCTGCGGCCGTCGCGGCCCGAAACATCCATCCCGTGCGGATCATCGCCTGTCACCCCTGCCGGTCCTGTCCCGGACCTTGTCGCAGTCACCATAGGCCCGCGCCGGGCCCTTGAGAACCCGGCATTTCAATCACGTTTCGATCATCGCAGGAATGCCACAGCGGCCCCTGCCACGGGGGAATCAGCGGCGGCCTTCGGCATGGGCGGACAGGAACAGCTGGGCCGCTTCGGCGGCGATGCGGTCTGCAGGGGGTGCCTTGCCGGTCAGCAGGGCGGGCTGCTGGACCTGGGTCGTGACCAGGGTCACCAGCTGGCGTGCCGATTGCCCATGGTCATGGGCGGCGAGCTGGCCGGTCTCGATCCAGCCGGCGATCACGCGGGCCAGGGGGGCAACCACGCGGTCGGTCATCATCGCGTCAAAGCTGGCGGCCTCTTGCGGAAAGCGCGTGGCCTCGGCGGTGACGCTGCGCAGCAGTTCCAGCCGGGGCGCGGACAGCGCCCATTGCGCCAGTTGGGTCAGGATCGCGGGCAGGGCCTCGGCCACGGGGCCGGTGCGGTCCGTGTCAAAGGGCGCCTGGCGGAACGCGTTGTCCGAGGTGGCCCGCAGCACCTCGCGGAACATCAGCGACTTTTCGGGAAAATAGCTGTAAAGGGTCGCCTTGGAGACGCGCGCGGCCCGGGCGATGTCATCCACGCTGGCCCCCGCATAGCCATCGCGCAGAAAGATCGCAGCCGCGCCGTCACGCACCTGGTCGAACTTGCGTCCCCGCGTGATCACGGCGGGGTTTGGGTGCATTGACATGTTCATCGTTACCATCCTCGTTTCCGTCCGAACCCGCGCGCTATCCGAACGGTTCAATCGTAGCGTAACTAATCGTGTGTAAGGTAGGCGACAGTATGAGGCAGAGGCAAGCAATCGCACAGCCCGACCATCGTATGTCGGTCACTTTTCCGTCCGATCGCCTGTGGCGGGGCGCCGCTGATTGGCCTAGCGTGCCCTCAATCGACCTTGCGCCGTGATCAGGAGGAAGCAGCCAATGTCCGTCAATACGACCTCGTTCCGGGATTCGGTGGATCGCATGTTCACCCATGCCGCGGGCCTGATGAGCCTTGCGCCCGGGTTGGAGGAGAAGATCCGCGTCTGCAACTCGACCTATACGGTGCGCTTCGGGGTGCGGCTGCGCGGGTCGATCCACACGTTCACCGGATACCGGTCCGTCCATTCCGAACATATGGAGCCGGTCAAGGGCGGCATCCGCTATTCGCTGGACGTGAACCAGGACGAGGTCGAGGCGCTGGCCGCCCTGATGACCTACAAATGCGCGCTGGTCGAGGTGCCGTTCGGCGGATCGAAGGGGGGCCTGTGCATCGACCCCCGCGCCTGGAACGAGGACGAGCTGGAGCGGATCACCCGCCGCTTTACCTATGAGCTGTCGCGCAGGAACCTGATCTCTCCGTCGCAGAACGTGCCCGCGCCCGACATGGGCACCGGGGAGCGCGAGATGGCGTGGATGGCCGATGCCTATAAGCGGCTGCACCCCGATGACATCAACGCCAAGGCTTGCGTCACCGGCAAGCCGCGCACCGCGGGCGGCATCGACGGGCGGGTCGAGGCGACGGGGCGGGGCGTGCAATATGCGCTGCGCGAATTCTTTCGCCATGACGACGTGATGACCAAGGCGGGTCTGACGGGTACTCTGGCGGGCAAGCGGGTCGTGGTGCAGGGCTTGGGCAATGTGGGCTATCACGCGGCCCAGTTCCTGTCGGCCGAGGATCAGTGCCTGGTCACCTGCGTGATCGAGCGCGACGGGGTGATCCGCAATCCGCAGGGCATCAACATCGACGCGCTGCGCGGCCATATCCGCGCGACGGGCGGGGTCAAGGGCTTTGCGGGCGGCGATTTTTCCGAGGACGGGTTGCGCGCGCTGGAGGATGAGTGCGACATCCTGATCCCGGCCGCGGTCGAGAGCGTGATCGATGCCGAGAACGCCCCCCGCATCCGCTGCAAGCTGATCATCGAGGCCGCCAACGGTCCCGTCACCGCCGACGGCGACGAGATCCTGCGCGAGAAGGGCATCGTCGTCATCCCCGACATGTATGCCAACGCGGGTGGCGTGACCGTGTCCTATTTCGAATGGGTCAAGAACCTGTCCCAGATCAGCCTGGGCCGGCTGGAGCGTCGCCACGAGGAGGCCCGTGCGCGCATGATCGTCGAGGAGCTGGAGCGGCTGTCGGCCGATACCGGCCTGAACTGGACCCTGTCCAAGGGCTTCAAGGAGAGCTTCCTGACCGGCGCGGACGAGCTGGAGCTGGTGCGGTCGGGTCTGGACGACACGATGCGGACCTCGTTCCAGAAGATGAAGGAGGTCTGGACCGCCAATCCCAAGGTGCGCGACATGCGGACGGCCGCCTATGTCGTGGCGATCCGGCGGATTTCCAACGTCTATAATTCGTTGGGGCTGTAGATAAGGGGGGCGCTGCCCCCCGGCCTGCGGCCTCCCCCCGGGATATTTTTCTGAAGAAGAAGTTTCAGGGGCGGGGGGCGGCGGCGCGGCGCAGGCGGTCGTTGATCGCCTGGCCCAGGCCGTGATCGGGGATCGGCGCGACCGAGATCGGGCGGCCCAAGACATCGGCGCGTCTGAGCAGATCGAAGAGGCGGGCTGCGGCCTGGGTCAGGTCGCCGCTGTCGGACAGGCTGAACGGGCCGGGGCTGCCGAAGGTGATGTGCGTTTCGCCGGGTTCCGGGGTAGCGTTCAGGCGCAGGGCGGCGCGGGGGGCGTAGTGGCTGGACAGTTGGCCTGGCGCGTTCGGAGCGGCGGGGTCGGCCTGATGCGTGGCCAGGGGTTCGCCGAGGGCGGCGGTGATCGCCTCGGCCGGGATGCCGCCAGGGCGCAGCATGGTGGCGCGGCCCTCGGGCCAGCCGATGATCGTCGATTCGACGCCGACCGGGCAGGGGCCGCCGTCCAGCACCGCGGCGATGCGTCCGTCCAGCCCGCCGTCAGGGTCCAGCACGTGATCGGCGTTGGTCGGGCTGATCCGCCCCGAGCTATTGGCCGAGGGCGCGGCCAGCGGCAGCCCCGACAGGCGCAGCAGCGATTGCGCCACCGGATGGGCCGGCACGCGGATGCCGATCGTGTCCAGCCCCGCCGTCACCAGCCCCGCGATGCCCGCATCGGCGCGCAGGGGCACGACCAGCGTCAGCGCGCCGGGCCAGAAGGCGCGCGCCAGCGCCAGCGCCTGCGGCGGCAGATGCGCCAGCCGTTGGGCCGCCGCCAGATCCGCGACATGCACGATCAGCGGGTTGAAGCTGGGCCGGCCCTTGGCCTGATAGATGCGCGCCACCGCCGCCCCGTCGCGGGCATCGGCGGCCAGGCCGTAGACCGTTTCGGTCGGAATGGCGACGCTTTCGCCCTGCGCCAGCAGGTCTGCGGCGCGGGCCAGTCCGGCGGCATTGGGGGACAGTCGCAGGGTCTGCATTCGTGACGCGGGGTTTCTGTTGAGCCTGAGGGGATCGCGGCCCAAGATGCCGCCTGACGCCCGTAGATAGACGCGCCCGGCCCCGATGCCAAGGCGCGAGGAGGAGACGCCCATGAGCTACAAGGCCCCCACAGCCCAGATCGACTTCATCCTGTCCCATGTCGTGCCCTTTGGCGAGCTGGCCCGCACCGACCGCTTTGCCGAGGCCACACCCGAAACCGCGACCGCCATCCTGTCCGAGGCCGGCAAGCTGGCCCAGAACGTGATGGCGCCGCTGAACTGGGGGGGCGACCAGACGCCCGCGCGGCTGGAGAACGGGGTGGTGCGGTCCTCGCCAGGCTTTGCCGAGGCGTTCCGGGCCATCGCGGAGGGGGGCTGGGTCGGGGTGTCGGCCGATCCGGAATACGGCGGAATGGGCCTGCCGCAGGCGCTGAACATGGCCGTGGCCGAGATGATGTCGGGCGCGAACCTGGCGCTGCAGCTGAACCCGATGCTGACCCAGGGCCAGATCGAGGCGCTTGAGCATCACGCCAGCGACGATCTCAAGGCGCGCTATCTGCCCAAGCTGATCAGCGGCGAATGGTCGGGCACGATGAACCTGACGGAGCCCGGCGCGGGCAGTGACGTGGGCGCGCTGACCACCCGGGCCGAGGATGCGGGCGACGGCACCTATCGCGTGTCGGGCCAGAAGATCTACATCACCTGGGGCGACAGCGACGTGACCGCGAACGTGTGCCATCTGGTGCTGGCGCGTCTGCCCGGTGCGCCCAAGGGCACGCGCGGCATCAGCCTGTTCATGGTGCCCAAGTTCATCCCCGATGAGGCCGGCGATCCGGGCGTGGCCAACAGCCTCAAGGTGGTTAGCCTAGAGCACAAGCTGGGCATCCATGGCAGCCCGACCTGCGTGATGTCCTATGAGGGCGCCACCGGCTGGCTGGTCGGCGAGGAGAACAAGGGTATGGCCGCCATGTTCACCATGATGAACTGCGCCCGCCTTGGCGTCGGCATGCAGGGCGTCGGCGTGGCCGAGGCGGCGCTGCAGAAGGCCGTGGCCTATGCGGTGGACCGCAACCAGATGGGACCGATCATCCAGCACCCCGATGTGCGCCGCATGCTGGCCACCGCGCGGGCCGAGGTCTTTGCCGCCCGCGCCATCGGCCTGGCCTGCGCCACCGCCATCGACATGGACCGCGCCACCGGCGACGCCGATCAGGCGGCCCGCGCGGCCTTCCTGACGCCAATCGCCAAGGCCTATGGCACCGATGTCGGCATCCGCGTCGCCGATATGGGCGTGCAGGTGCATGGCGGCATGGGCTATGTCGAGGAGACGGGTGCCGCACAATACCTGCGCGACGTGCGCATCACCTCGATCTATGAGGGCACGAACGGCATCCAGGCGATGGACCTGGTCGGCCGCAAGCTGTCCGATGGCGGCGAGGCCGCGATGCGCCTGCTGGACGAGGTTCTGGACGGCGCCAAGGCCGCGCAGGGCGCCCATCCGGCGCTGGCCCATCAGCTGTGGCAGGCGGCCGAGACGCTGCGCGAGGCGACGCAAGGCCTGCTGGACCGCGCCATGCCCGAACGGTTCGCGGGGGCGGTGCCCTATCTGACCGCATTCGCGCGGGTGCTGGGCGGGCATTACCACCTGCGCGCGGCGATGGCCGGGGGCGATGGTCACCGGGCGCTGGCGGCGGTCTTCATGGCGCGCGTCCTGCCCCATCACGCGGGCGATCTGGCCGAGGCGCTGGCCGGGCTGGACGATCTGACCGGCATCAGCGACGCGGCGCTGGCGGGCGACTTCGCGGCGTGATCCGCACGCCGCACGACACCCCGCCCGCCGAAGGGCAGGCCGTCACCGTCGCGCCCGGCGTGCTGTGGATGCGCCTGCCGCTGCCGATGAAGCTGGACCACGTCAACGTCTATGCGCTGGAGGATGACGACGGCTGGACCATCGTCGATACCGGCTTTGACACGGCCCGCGCCCGCCAGATCTGGCAGGGGCTGCTGGACGGTCCGCTGGCCGGGCGGCCGGTCGTGCGGGTGATCGGCACGCATCACCATCCCGACCATATCGGGCTGGCGGGCTGGTTCATGGAGCGCGGCGCCGATCTGTGGATGTCGCGGACCGCCTGGCTGATGGCGCGGATGCTGGTCCTGGACGTGCAGGACCGCGCCAGCCCGCAGGCGCTGGCCTTTTGGCGGCGCGCGGGCATGCCCGGCGATTTGCTGGAGCGGCGGGCAACTGAGCGGCCCTTCAACTTTGCCGATGTGGTGCATCCGCTGCCCCTGGGGTTCACCCGGCTGGCCGAGGGCGACATGGTCAGCTTTGGTCGCAGGCGCTGGCGGGTCGCGATGGGGCATGGGCATGCGCCCTGTCACGCGACGTTCTGGTCGCAGGACGACGATCTGGTGATCGGCGGCGACCAGCTGCTGCCCGCGATATCGCCCAATCTGGGCGTCTATCCGACCGAGCCGCTGGCCGATCCGGTGGGCGAATGGATCGACAGCTGCACCCGGCTGCGCGCACTGGCGCGGCCCGACCAGCTGGTCCTGCCGGGGCACAAGTTGCCCTTTACAGGGCTGCCCTTTCGGCTGGACCAGCTGATCGCGAACCACCACACCGCGCTGGAGCGGTTGGCGCAGGCGCTGGCCCAGGCCCCGCGCACGGCGGTCGGCTGTTTCGACATCCTGTTCCGCCGCCGCATCGGCGAGGGAGAGTTCGGCCTGGCCCTGGTCGAGGCGGTGGCGCATCTGAACCATCTGCATCGCGCGGGCGTGATCCGACCTGCGGGCGAAACCGACGGTGCGGTGCTGTGGGGGGCGTGACAGGTCCGCCATCATGGGGTAACGCAGGACAAACGCAATCACTGGGGGCAGGCATGGCCGATTACGACAACAAACCCGAAGCGACGCAGGGCAGCATGGATCTGTCCGACCACAAGAAGACCTTTTCGGGTTTCATCCGCGCCTCGGTCTGGATCACCGGCCTGTCCCTGGGCGTGCTGGTGTTCCTGGCCCTGGTCAACGGCTGACCGGACCGGCACCCGGCATGAAAAGACGCGTCTTTCTGGCGGCGGCCCTGCCCGTCGCCCTGGCCGCCTGCGGGGCGGAGAACATCTGGGCCAGCGATGAGCGCGTCCGCGCGGCGCGCTATGTCTCGCCCGAGCCGCCGTCGATCACGCTGTTCACCGTCATCGGGATTCCCCGGGGCGAGGGCGGCCATTCGGCGCTGATGATCAATGGCAGCCAGCGGGTGATCTATGACCCGGCGGGCAGCTGGCAGCACCCCAATATCCCCGAACGCGGGGACGTGCTGTATGGCATCACCGACAACTTCAAGAACTTCTACATCGATTACCACGCGCGCGAGACCTATTGGGTGGCCGAGGATACGATCCGCGTGCCGCTGGACGTCGCTGATTTCGCCATCCGTCGGGCAGAGCAGAACGGCCCCGGTGCCAAGAGCTTTTGCGCGCGGGAATCGGCGCGGGTCCTGTCGGGCGTGCCAGGGTTCGAGACGGTGCCGCAGGGGTTCTCTCCGCTGAAGCTGCGCGAATGGTTCCTGCGCCAGCCGGGGGTGATCTCCAAGCGGCATCAGGATGGCGACCCGGCCAACAACCACGACGTGCTGCTGCGCCAGAAGGATGGCCGGATCGTCGGCTATAACAGGTAAAGCAGACCCGCCAGCGTGATGCCCCCGGCCAGGATGGCCAGCATCACGTTGCGGGTCAGGACCCCCACCGCCACCGTGGCCGCCGCGGCGGCCATGCGCGCGGGGTCCGCCGCCCCGCCCGTCGCCGCGGGCCACACGACCAGCGGCGCGACCAGCGCGGGCAGCACCGCCACTGGCGTGTATCGCAGCATCCGCATCACCCAGCCCGGCAGGTCCCGGTCGCCCAGGGCGCCCAGAAAGGACCAGCGGATCAGATAGGTGCCGACTCCCAGCACCAGGATGACGGTCCAGATCTCAGCCGGGGATGCCTGCATCGCGCGCCTCCTTGCGTTCGGTCCGCCACTCGACCAGCGCGCCCGTGGCCATGCCCGCCGGCGCCGCGATCAGCAGGCCCAGCCCCGAGGGCAGCCCCGCCAGCACCAGCGCCAGCACGATCGCCACGAAACAGGCCGCCAGATGCGCGGGCGTGCGCAGCATCGGCGCGATCATCGCCAGAAAGGTGATCGGCATGGCGAAATCCAGCGCGATCTCATCGGGGATGGCCTGGCCCACGGTCGCGCCGACCCAGGTGGCGATCATCCAGGGCACGCAAAGCGCGACCGCCGTGCCGCCGAAATAGGCCAGCCGCTGCGGGACGCTCAGCCGCGGGTGGCGCTCGTAATGCTGGATCGACAGCGCATAGCTTTGGTCGATCAGGGCATAGGCGACCCAGGCCTTGTGCCGCCCCGACGCGCCGCGCAGCCAAGGCAGCAGCGACGCCGAATACATCGCCATGCGCAGGTTCACGGCCAGCCCCGACAGGATCACGATGATCGCGGGGGCGTTGTCCGACAACAGCTGCACGGCGGTGAATTGCGACGCCCCCGCCAGCACCAGCACGGAAAAGCCCATCACCTCGGCCAGGTTCAGCCCGGCCTCGGTCGCGACGACGCCGAACAGGACCGCAAAGGGGATGATGACCACCAGAAACGGCAGCGATTGCACGATGCCGTGCCGAAAGGCGGCGGCCGGGCTGCGCATCAGCGCGCGGGCCGAGGCCTCGTCGGCGGCGGCCTGCCGGTTCCGGGGGCGGGGTTCGGGGGCGGGGGACATGGCGCTTTCGTCTGGCTGCGTTTCGCGCCACCTTGCTTGCACGACGCGCAAGGCAAGACAAGGCCAGCCGATGCAGATCCTGCACCCCATTCCCGCGCCCCTGCTGCCTGCCGCGGCGGCGCTGTGGCGGGCGCATTTCGGGCGCCGTGGCTGGCCGCAGCGGGTCCATGCGGGGCATGGGCTGGTGGCCGTGGATGCGGCGGGGGTGGTGCTGGGCGTGATGGGGCTGCGCGATGCGGCGGGCGGGTTTGCCGACGGGGGCGCGGGCTGGCCCGGCTGGCTGTTTCGCGCTGCCCCCGCGACGGGGGATCTGGTGATCGACGGGCTGGCGGTGTGCCTGCCGCGACAGGGTGTCGGGCGCGCTCTGGTGGACCATGCCCGCCATCTGGCGCAGGGTACGGCGCGGCCGGGCCTGCGGGCCGAGGTGCGCGCCCGCAACCGGGGCGCGTTGGCGTTCTATGCCGATATCGGGTTCGAGGCGCAGGCGGTCGGGCGCTATGGCCTGCCCTGGTGGGGGCAGGTCCATGTACTGCGCCTTGCGGCCTAGCCGAAGACCCCCGATACCCGCCCCAACAGCATGAAGGCCCGCGCCGACCGGCTGTCGGCCAGCACCGCGATCTGCATGTCGTCCAGCGCGGGGACCAGCCCGGCCAGCAACCCGTCGAAATGGCGCAGGAAATGATGCGCCGTGTCGCGGAATATCTCGTCCTCGGCCAGCATGGCGGCGGCGATCTCCAGCGCGTCGGGGTTGTGGATGCCGCCAAGTGCCGCCACCGCGCTGCCGCGTTCGCCCGCGGCAAAGCGGCGCCAGACATCGGGGCGCGCGGATTCCGGCGGCAGGTCGTCCATATAGACGTCACGCCCGGCCATCAGCGTGACGACATCCTGCGCGGCCCGCAGGACGCGGGAATGGGCCGGGTCCTGCAGCGCGTGGCGCAGCGCGTCGATGGCGTCGTGATCGTCCGGCCCGTCGGGAAAGTTCAGCGCCCGGATCAGGGTCACCGGATCGACCGATTCGCCCTGCGGATCCAGGCGCAGGGCGGCCTGACGCTGATCGGCGGTGGGGCGGGCCTTGGGCAGAGGCGCGCGGGGGCGGGGCGCATCGCCGCGCGATGCGGGTTCTGCCCTGGATTGCGCAGGCTCGGCCCGGGCGTCATCGGGCATGGCCGGGTCCTGCGGGGGCAGCTCGGAGAGGGGCAGGTCCTCGTCCAGGGACGTGTCGCCGCGCATTTGGGCCAGGCGGGCGCGCAGGTCCTGCGCCTCGGCGCGCAGCTCGGCCAGCTGGCGGGCCAGCGACACGCCCAGCCAGATCAGCGCCACGGGCAGCACCATCCCCATGGTCAGGACCAGGCGCGCGACGCCGCCCGGGCTGTCGGATGGCGCCGCGGGCCCCAGCAGCCAGAACAGCGCCATCAGGAACAGCCAGATGCCGGTCAGGGTCATGCCGACCGTGGTGATGCGGTCGCGGTTCGAAAGGCTGGCGATGCGTGCGATCAGGGACATGGGGTCATCCGTAACGGATCTCGACGATCTCGTAGCTGCGCTGGCCACCGGGGGTGGTGACCTCGACGCTGTCGCCCTCATCCTTGCCGATCAGCGCGCGCGCCAGAGGAGAGCGGATGTTCAGCAGGCCGCGTTCAATATCGGCCTCGGCCTCTCCGACGATCTGATAGTTGCGCTCTTCCTCGGTATTCTCGTCGATCAGCTTGACGCGGGCGCCGAACTTGATGCTGCCCGACAGCTTGGAGGGGTCGATGACCTCGGCCCGCGACAGCAGGGCCTCCAGCTCCTTGATGCGGCCCTCGACAAAGCCCTGCTTTTCGCGGGCGGCGTGGTATTCGGCGTTTTCCGACAGATCGCCATGTTCGCGCGCCTCGGCGATGGCGCGGATGATGGCGGGCCGTTCCTTGGATTTCAGAACGCCCAGCTCTCGCTCCAGGTTCTGGACGCCTGTCGGGGTCATCGGTATCTTTTCCATCGCTGCCCTGTCCTTCCGGGATGCGTTCGTCCTGCGTGTGCCAAGCCAACGCCCCTGCCATAGCGATATGGCAGGGGCGCGAAGCTGATCGGGGGACATGGTNGCAGGGGCGCGAAGCTGATCGGGGGACATGGTGCCCAAAATGCCGCCCAATGCAAGCCTGCATCCGGCGCCGACGCCTGTCGCGCGCAATCCACCGCCGCGTCACGATTGCCCCCGTCGCCCGGTCTGGTTATCTGTGGACAACGCCAGATTGCCACGGAGGGGGCCCCAGCACATGACCGATCAGACGGACATCAGCCGCGAATCGATGGAATACGACGTCGTGATCGTGGGCGCCGGGCCTGCGGGCCTGTCCGCCGCGATCCGGCTGAAGCAGGTCGATCCCGACCTGTCCGTCGTCGTGCTGGAAAAGGGGTCCGAGGTCGGTGCCCACATCCTGTCGGGCGCGGTGCTGGACCCCTGCGGGCTGGACCGGCTGATCCCCGACTGGAAGGAGCGCGGCGCGCCGCTGACCACCCCGGTCACCGAGGACAACTTCTATGTCCTGGGCGAGGCGGGGCAGGTCCGCGTGCCGAACTGGCCGATGCCGCCCCTGATGTCGAACCACGGCAACTACATCGTCAGCATGGGCAATGTCTGCCGCTGGCTGGCCGAACAGGCCGAGGCCCTGGGCGTCGAGATCTTTCCCGGCATGGCCGCCAGCGCCGTGGTCTGGGAGGGCGACCGGGTCAAGGGTGTCGTCGCGGGCGAATTCGGCCGCAATCCCGACGGCACGCCCGGCGACGGCTATGAGCCGGGGATGGAGCTGCACGGCAAATATGTCTTCATCGCCGAGGGCGTGCGCGGCAGCCTGGCCAAGCAGATCGACGCGCGGCTGAACCTGTCGGCCACTGGCGATCCGCAGAAATACGGCCTGGGCATGAAGGAGATCTGGGAGGTTTCCCCGGAGAAGTTCAAGCAGGGCCGCGTCATTCACACGATGGGCTGGCCCCTGGGCAAGAACGCGGGCGGCGGCAGCTTCATCTATCACTTCGAGAACAACCAGGTGCTGGTCGGTTTCGTCGTCCACCTGAACTATGAGAACCCGCACCTGTATCCCTATATGGAGTTCCAGCGCTTCAAGCACCATCCGATGGTGGCCGAGCTGCTGGAGGGGGGCAAGCGCATCAGCTATGGCGCCCGCGCCATCAGCGAGGGCGGCTGGCAGTCGCTGCCGCAGCTGTCCTTTGACGGCGGCGTGCTGCTGGGCTGTTCGGCGGGCATGGTCAACGTGCCGCGCATCAAGGGCAACCACAACGCGATGATCTCGGGGATCGAGGCCGCCGATGCCGCCGCTGCCGCCATCAAGGCGGGCCGCGAGGGCGACCGGCTGACCGATTACGATCAGGCCGTTCGGTCCGGCGATATCGGCAAGGACCTGAAGAAGGTCCGCAACGTGAAACCGATCTGGTCGCGCATGGGCCTGTCGGCCAGCCTGATGCTGGGCGCGGTGGACATGTGGACCGCGAACCTGACCGGCTGGAACCCGCTTGGCACCTGGAGTCACGGCAAATCGGATGCCGCCGCCACCGGCAAGGCCGCCGATCACAAGCCGATCGACTATCCCCGCCCGGACGGCAAGCTGTCCTTTGACCGGCTGACCAACGTGGCCTTCAGCTTTACCAACCACGAGGAGCATCAGCCCTGTCACCTGCGGCTGCGCGACGCGTCGGTGCCCATCGCGGTCAACCTGCCGGTCTATGCCGAACCCGCGCAGCGCTATTGCCCCGCGGGCGTCTATGAGGTGGTCGAGGATGCGCAGGGCCCGCGTTTCGTGATCAATTTCCAGAACTGCGTGCATTGCAAGACCTGCGATATCAAGGACCCCAGCCAGAACATCGTCTGGACCACACCGCAGGGTGGCGACGGGCCGAACTACCCGAACATGTGATGAAACCGCGGGGCGGGGGCGTTGCTTGCCCCCGCCCGGCCCGTTACGCTGGACGCAACGCAAACGTGAACGTCCGGAAGTGCCTCGTGACCCAGATCCGCCCCCGTCCCACCCTGCTGCGCCTGGCCCTGATCGCCGGGCTGATGGGGGCCACCGCGCTGCCGGTCCTGGCGCAGGACACCGACGCCGCGCCGCCGATCCGCGGCCTGGCCGGACCCTATCTGGCCGCCCGCATGGCCACAGTCGAGAACGATTTCCGCGCCGCCGCACGCTATTTCGTGCAGGCTTCGGCGCATGATCCCCAAGACGTCTATCTGCAGGACAGCGCGCTGGTGGCGCTGGCCTCGTCCGGCGAGGTCGAGCGGGCGGCGGTCATGGCCGAACGCCTGTTCCTGGAGGAGCGCCCGACCGAGCTGGCGGGCCTGCTGCGCCGCGCCCAGCTGATCCGGGCCGAGGACTGGCAGGGCGTCATCGACCTGATCGAGGCCAATCGCAGCCCCGACCTGCCGCTGGAGCAGGACCTGATGGACGGCACCATCCGGGCCTGGGCCCTGCTGGGCGCGGGGCGCGCCACCGATGCCGTCGCCGCCTTCGAGGCGATGACGGCGGGCGAGGCGCTGGCCCCCATCGTGAACTATCATTTGGCGCTGGCCCGGGCGCTGGCCGGCGACTATGAGGCCGCCGACCGCCTGATCCTGCAATCCGAGGCCAGCGGACATCTGATGGGCCTGACCGCCCGCGTGCAGATCCTGTCGCAGCTGGATCGCCAGGACGAGGCGCTGGCACTGCTGGCCGACATCGAGGGGCTGGAGGCCGAGCCGCAGCTGCTGGCCCTGCGCCAGCGGCTGGAGCAGGGCCAGCCCGTGCCCTTTGACGTGGTGGCGGGGCCGGGCGACGGCATCGCGCATCTGCTGCTGTCCTTTGCCTCGGCCCTGGCCAGCAGCCCCGACCCCGAGCCGCTGGCGCTGATCCACGCGCGCCTGGCGGCCTGGATCGCCCCCCAGAACCCCGAGGCGCGGCTGATGTCCGCGCAGCTGCTGCAGGACCGCCAGCAGTTCGACCTGGCCGAGGCCGAATTCGACGCCGTGCGCCGCATGGGCCAGATGCGCCCCCAGGCCGAGCTGTCGCGCATCGACGCCCTGTCGCGCGCCGACCGCCGCGAGGAGGCCGAAAAGGCCGCGCTGGCGCTGTCCTCGGCCTATCCCGGGCTGGCGCAGTCCTGGGTCGCGCTTGGCGACGTGATGCGCCAGCAGGAGAAATACGCCGAGGCCGTGCCCAGCTATGACCGGGCGCTGGACCTGTTGGCCGATGCGCCGCCTCAGGCGCGCTGGTTCCCGCTTTACGCGCGCGGCATCGCGCTGGAGCGGTCGGGCCAGTTCGAGCGTGCCGAGGCCGATCTGCTGGCCGCGCTGGAGATCCGCCCCGATCAGGCCAGCCTGCTGAACTATCTGGGTTATTCCTGGATCGACCGGAACCAGAATCTGGACCGCGCCCTGGAGATGATCAAGCGCGCGGTCGAGCTGTCGCCCGGCGACGGCTATATCCTGGACAGCCTGGCCTGGGCCTATTTCCGGCTTGGCCGCTATCAGGACGCGGTGGCCCCGATGGAGCAGTCGATCGCCACGATGGCTTCCGACCCGCTGGTCAACGATCATCTGGGCGACATCTACTGGATGGTGGGCCGCTATCGCGAGGCGCAGATCCAGTGGCGCCGCGCCCTGTCGCTGGAACCCGCCGAAAGCGGCGAGGTCGATGCCGACCGCATCCGCGCCAAGCTGGATCGCGGGCTGGAGGCCGTCATGGCCGAGGAGGACGGCCCCGTGGCCAGCGCCCCCAGCCAATCGCCGCAGACCGAGGCCGACGCGACCGAATGACCCTGACCGAAGGCGCACCGGCCAAGCTGAACCTGGCGCTGCATGTGACGGGGCGGCGCGGCGACGGCTATCACCTGCTGGATTCGCTGGTCTGTTTCGCCACCGTCGGCGATGTCGTCACGCTGACCCCCGGCCCGCTGTCCCTGACCATCGACGGCCCCTTTGCTGCGGGGCTGGAGGCCGGGGACGACAACCTGTGCCTGCGCGCCGCGCGTCTGGCGGGGGGGCAGGCCGCGATCCGGCTGACCAAGGCGCTGCCCGTCGCCTCGGGGATCGGGGGCGGGTCCGCCGATGCGGCGGCGGTGCTGCGCGGGATGGCGCGGATGGGGCACCCGCTGCCCGACCGGACCGAACGTCTTGGCGCGGATGTGCCGGTCTGCCTGGCCAGCCGCCCCGCGCGGATGCAGGGCATCGGAGAGGTCGTGACCCCGCTGCCACCCTTGCCCGCGCTGCATCTGGTGCTGGTCAATCCGCGCGTCGCCGTGCCCACGCCCGCGATCTTTGCCGGGCTGGCGCAGCGCGACAACCCGCCCCTGCCGCCCATCCCGGCCTTTGCCGATGCGGATGCGCTGATCGGCTGGCTGGCGGGCACGCGCAACGACCTGCAGGCCCCGGCCATCGCCGCGGCCCCCGTCATCGCCCAGGTGCTGGACGCGCTGTCGGGGCAGGGCGCGCGGCTGGCGCGCATGTCGGGGTCGGGGGCGACCTGTTTTGGGCTGTTCGCGGATGCGGCGGCCGCGTCGCGGGCCGCTGCGGCGCTTGCGCGCAACGGCTGGTGGGCGGTGCCGACCGAACTGGCATCCGCCCCCGCCCCCCGCTAGACTGCCGCCAGCAATCCGGAGGACCCCATGCTGCGCCTTGGCGTCAACATCGACCACGTCGCCACCATCCGCAACGCGCGCGGCTCTCCGTGGCCCGACCCGCTGCGCGCCGCCCTGCTGGCCGAGGCCGCGGGCGCGGACGGCATCACCGCGCATCTGCGCGAGGATCGCCGCCATATCAGCGACGCCGATATCGACGCGCTGATGGCGGGCCTGACCCTGCCGCTGAACTTCGAGATGGCCGCCACGCCCGAGATGCAGGCAATCGCCCTGCGCCACCGCCCGCATGCCGTCTGCATCGTCCCCGAAAAGCGCGAGGAGCGCACGACCGAAGGCGGCCTGGACGTCGCGGGTAACGCGGATGCGCTGGCCGCCTATATCGCGCCGCTGCGCGAGGCGGGCTGCCGGGTGTCGCTGTTCATCGGCCACCAGCCCGACCAGATCCGCGCCAGCGCCCGCATCGGCGCCGCGGTGGTCGAGCTGCATACCGGGGCCTATTGCGACCTAGACACCGAGGGCCGCCACGCCGAACGCGACGCCGAACTGGACGCCCTGCGCGAGGGGGCCGCGCTGGCCCACAGCCTGGGGTTGGAGGTTCATGCGGGCCACGGCCTGACCTTCGACACCGTCGGCCCCATCGCCGCAATTCCCCAGATCGCGGAGCTGAACATCGGGCATTTCCTGATCTCGGAATCGGTGTTTATGGGGCTGGACGGTGCCATCCGCGAGATGCGCGCCCGCATGGATGCCGCACGCCCATGATCCTGGGGATCGGCACGGATCTGGCCAATATCGACCGCATCCAGGGCACGCTGGACCGGTTCGGCGACCGGTTCCGCACCCGCGTCTTTACCGACACCGAATTGGCCAAGGCCGCCCGCCGCGCCGATGAGGCGGGCACGCTGGCCAAACGATGGGCCGCCAAGGAGGCCTGCTCCAAGGCGCTTGGCACGGGGCTGGCCATGGGCATCAGCTGGCGCGACATGGCGGTGACGAACCTGACCAGCGGACAGCCGGTCATGGCGCTGACCGGATGGGCCGCGGACCGGCTGGCGGCGATGACACCGCCCGGCCATCACGCCATCGTGCATGTCACCCTGACCGACGACCACCCCTGGGCGCAGGCCTTCGTGGTGATCGAGGCGCGTCCGGGCCCTGCGCCTGCTTGACTTTTGACCGCCCCCCGGACCATGAACGCCCGGATGCAGGGGCGCGGCCCCGGGACAAAAAGGACCACGCGGAATGGCCACAGCGGCACCCAAGAAGAAAGACGGCATCTGGGAGACGGTCAAGACCATCTTCTGGGCGCTGGTGATCGCCGGCATCTTCCGCACGCTGTTCTTTCAGCCGTTCTGGATTCCCTCGGGCAGCATGAAGGACACGCTGCTGATCGGCGACTTCCTGTTCGTGAACAAGATGGCCTATGGCTATTCCGCGCATAGCTGCCCGTTCTCGATGTGCCCCATCAGCGGCCGCATCCTGGAGCGCGAGCCGCAGCGCGGAGAGGTCGCGGTGTTCCGTCACCCCACCCGCAACGTCGATTTCATCAAGCGCGTGATCGGCCTGCCCGGCGACACGATCCAGATGCGCGGCGGCCGGCTGTGGATCAATGGCGAACCCGCCCCCACCGCCCCCGCCGGCGATTTCATCGAGATCAAGGAACAGCAGGGCCCGCAGGGCCTGATCCCGCGCTGCATCAACGACCCGGTCCCCGAGGGCGGCCAGTGCATCAAGGAACGCTTCACCGAGACCCTGCCCGGCGGCAACAGCCATGACGTCCTGAACATCATGGATGGCTGGGTGGCCGACGACACGCCGACCTTCACCGTGCCTGCGGGCCAGTATTTCTTCATGGGCGACAACCGCGACAATTCCGAGGACAGCCGCTTTCCCGCAGAGATCGGCGGCCTGGGCTTCGTTCCGTCCGAATTCCTGATCGGGCGCGCGGACCGGATCATGTTCTCGTCGGCGGGGCGCTCGCTGCTGTATTTCTGGACCTGGCGGTCCGACCGCTTCTTCAAGGCGGTGGAGTGACGCCCTCGTCGGACATCCGGGCCTTCATGGCCCGTCTGGGGCACGATTTCGCGCGACCCGAGCTGCTGATCCGCGCGCTGACGCATGGCTCGATCGCCAGCGTCACGCGGCCCGACAACCAGCGGCTGGAATTCCTGGGCGACCGCGTCCTGGGCCTGGTCATGGCCGAGGCGCTGTTCAGCGCCGACACCGCCGCCACCGAAGGCCAGCTGGCGCCCCGCTATAACGCGTTGGTGCGCGGAGAGACCTGCGCCGCCGTCGCCCGCGACCTGTCCTTGGGCGAGGTGCTGAAACTGGGCCGGTCCGAGATGCTGTCGGGCGGCCGCCGCAAGGATGCGCTGCTGGCCGATGCGATGGAGGCCGTGCTGGCCGCCGTCTATCTGGATGCGGGTTTTGATGCCGCGCGCCGGGTCGTGCTGCGCCACTGGGCGCCGCGGCTGGCCCGCGTCGATGCCGACAGCCGCGACGCCAAGACCGCCCTGCAGGAATGGGCCCAGGCCCAGGGCATGCCGCCCCCCGTATACGAGCAGACCGACCGCAGCGGTCCCGACCATGCGCCGGTCTTTCTGATCACCGTCCGGCTGAAGGATGGCCGCCACGCGCAGGCCCGCGGCACGGGCACCAAGCGCAGCATCGAACAGGCCGCCGCGCAATCGCTGCTGGATCGGCTGGAAGGACAGACATGACCGACGACATCACCCCCGACCTGCCCCCCGAGCCCTCCTCGCCGCCCGATGACGGCCCGACCCGCGCCGGTTTCGTGGCCCTGATCGGCGAACCCAATGCCGGGAAATCGACGCTGTTGAACCAGATGGTCGGCGCCAAGGTCAGCATCGTGACCCACAAGGTCCAGACGACCCGCGCCCGCATCCGCGGCATCGCCATGCACGGCCCTGCGCAGATCGTCTTCGTGGACACGCCGGGCATCTTTCGCCCGCGCCGCCGCCTGGACCGCAGCATGGTCGCCGCCGCTTGGGGCGGGGCGTCGGATGCCGACATCGTGCTGGTCCTGATCGAGGCGCATCGCGGCCTGACCGACGGCACGCAGGCGATCCTGGATCAGCTGGTGAACCTGGGCAAGGGCACCCCCGTCGCGCTGATCATCAACAAGATCGACCGCGTCAAGGCCGAGACCCTGCTGGCCCTGTCCCAACAGCTGAACGAGGCCTATCCCTTTGCCGAGACCTTCATGATCTCGGCCATGCGGGGTCACGGCTGCCAGCAGCTCCGCGGCTGGCTGGCCCGCAGCCTGCCCGAAAGCCCGTGGCTCTACCCCGAGGATCAGATCGCCGACCTGCCCATGCGCATGATCGCCGCCGAGATCACCCGCGAAAAGCTGACCCTGCGCCTGCACGAGGAGATCCCCTATCAGCTGACGGTGGAAACCGAGGCCTGGGAGGAGAAAGACGACGGCAGCGCCCGCGTCGAACAGGTCGTTTATGTCGCCCGCCAGGGCCACAAGGGCATCGTGCTGGGCAAGGGCGGAGAGACGATCAAGGCCGTGGGCCAGGCCGCCCGGGTCGAGCTGGAGGAGTTCATGGGCCGCCGCGTCCACCTGTTCCTGCAGGTCCGCGTCCGCGAGAACTGGGAGAACGAGGCCGAGCGCTATGACGAGATCGGCCTGAACTTCCGCGACGGCGATGGCTGAGGCGCGTCTGGCTGCGTCCCTGTGGGTCGCCGCCTATCTGGCGCGGCTGGCCCAGGTCAGCATCCCCGCCTATGTGCTGGCGCGCGGCGACGACACGGCGGGCGCCATCGCGGTGAAATGCGCGCATCTGGACGGCAACGCCGCGCTGTGGATGCGCGAATGGGACATGGACAGCGACACGCGCCCCTGGGTTGCGGTGCAGACCGGTCCCGAACGCGACATCGACGCCGCCATCGCCCGCCAGCGGTCCCGCGACCGCGATCTGTGGGTGCTGGAGATCGAGGCGCGCGACGGGCGCACCCTGCTGGATCAGGACGGGTTGTTCTGACCTCTGGCGGGGGGGGACGTTGCAGAATATGCATCTGCCATGAGCATCCCGCAGAGTGATTCGCCCAAGGGCCTCGTCTATGCCATCGCGGCCTATGGGCTGTGGGGGTTTCTGCCCATCTACATGAAGGCGCTGGCCCATCTGCCCGCCGCCGAGATCATCGCCCATCGCATCATCTGGTCGCTGCCCATCGCCGCCGCCGTCCTGTTGTGGCAGGGCCGCGCGGCCGAGGTCGGCCAGGCCCTGCGCCAGCCGCGCCTGCTGGCGATGGGGGCGCTGACGGCGATGCTGATCTCGGTCAACTGGCTGATCTATGTCTGGGCCATCGCCAACGATCAGGCGATGGACGCGGCCCTGGGCTATTATATCAACCCGCTGTTCAGCGTGCTTCTGGGTGCCACGCTGTTGGGTGAACGGCTGTCGCGCGGCCAGTTCGCGGCCATCGCGCTGGCGGCCACGGCGGTCATCATCCTGACCGCGCAGGCGGGGGGCTGACCCTGTCCTGGGGGTTCTATGCCTATTGCAAGAAAAGCCTGCCGCTTGGCCCCAACCAAGGCTTCACGCTGGAGGTGCTGCTGCTGGCGCCGCTGGCCGGCGGGTTCCTGATCTGGCAGGCCGTCCAGGGCCAGTCGCATTTCACCAGCGGGGGCTGGGCGCAGACCCTGCTGTTGCTGGGCTGCGGGCCGGTCACGGCCATTCCGCTGCTGTTCTATGCCAACGGGGCCAAGCTGATCCGCCTGTCCACCATCGGCATCCTGCAATATATTGCGCCGACGATGATCTTCCTGTGCGCGGTGCTGATCTTCGGCGAACCCTTTGACGGGGCGCGGCTGGTGGCCTTTCCGCTGATCTGGGCGGCGCTGGCGATCTATTCGGTGACGCTGCTGCGTCAGGCGGGACAGCGCCGCCGCGACCGCCGCGATCTGGCCGCGCGGCGCATGCAATAGGCACAACAGGCGGGGGCGCCCAATGGAATGGCAGGCAGACGGCACCGTGATCGCCCGCCGCCCGCATGGCGAGACGGCGGTCATCATCGACGTGCTGACCCTGGAACACGGGCGCCATGCGGGCGTCGTGCCGGGCGGCGCCTCGCAGAAACGCGCCGCGATGCTGCAACCGGGCGCGCGGCTGTCCCTGCGCTGGCGGGCGCGGCAGGCCGATCAGCTGGGCAGCTTTGCCGCCGAACCGGTGCGGATGCGCGCCGGGCTGATGGGCGATCAGACCGCGCTGGCGGGGCTGAACGCGATCTGCGCGCTGCTGGTCTTTGCCCTGCCGGAACGCGATCCGCACCCCCTTCTGGTGGCCCGGACCGAGGCGCTGCTGGACCTGATCGAGGCGGGTGCGGACTGGCCGCAGACCTATCTGGCCTGGGAGATGCTGCTGCTGGACGAGATGGGATACGGCCTTGATCTGTCGGCCTGCGCGGTGACCGGCGCGACCGAGGGGCTGGCCTATGTCAGCCCGCGCACGGGCCGGGCGGTCAGCCGCGAAGGGGCGGGGGACTGGGCCGACCGGCTGCTGCCGCTGCCTGCGCTGCTGGGCGGGGCGGGCGACAACCGGGGGCGCGATCTGGCCGAGGGGCTGGCCATCACCGGGCATTTTCTGGAACATCGGCTGGCGCCCGATCTGGTCGGGCGCCCTTTGCCGGCCGCGCGGGGCCGGCTGATGCGGCGGTTGCTGGACCGCTGAGGGCCTTACTGGTTGCCGCGTGCCGCCGACAGGGCGTCGGTCGCGGATTCCGCCGGGCGGCCGCTTTCAAAGATCAGCCAGGTCGGGCCCTTGATGCGCAGGACGCCGCCGTAATACTCCATCTCGGTCGCCTGCTGCAGCGCCTGGAAGAACCGCTGTTCGACGGCCTCGTCGGCGCAGCCGGACACGCCGCTGGTCTGCAGCGGCTCAAAGGCCACGGCGGGCAGGGGCACGGTGTTCCTGGCGGCATAGCCGTTGCAGGGGCCGCGGCCCGACACGCCTTCGGGGCGGGTGGTCAGGGTGATGTTGCGCAGCGGCACGGTGCCGTTGCCGATGCCCACCAGCACGTAATCATTGGCGGGAATGCCGCCCATCGGATCGCCGGCGGGCGTCGTCTCGCACGCGGCCAGGGTCAGTGTGGCGATGGCGGCCAGGGCAAGGGCGGGTCGGATCGTGAAGGACATGGGCAGGCTCCTATGGGCGCAGACAAGCAGGGCTGAGGTGGTCTAGCGCCATTCCGCCGATCGATCCAGCCCGCCCGCGCATCATCCCAGCAGACGACGCGCGATCACCTGGGCCTGGATCTCGGCCGCGCCCTCGAAGATGTTCAGGATGCGGGCGTCGCACAGCACGCGGCTGATCTGGTATTCCAGCGCGAAACCGTTGCCACCGTGGATCTGCAGCGCATTGTCCGCCGCCGACCAGGCGACGCGGGCGCCCAGCAGCTTGGCCATCCCGGCCTCCACGTCGCAGCGGTGACCGTGATCTTTTTCCCACGCGCTGAAATAAGTCAGCTGCCGCGCGATCAGGATTTCGACAGCCATCATCGCCAATTTGTCAGCCACGCGCGGGAACGCGGCCAAAGGCTTGCCGAACTGCTTGCGGTCCAGCGCGTATTGCAGCCCCAGCTCCAGCGCGTTCTGCGCCACGCCGATCGCGCGGGCCGCGGTCTGGATGCGGGCGGATTCGAACGTCTCCATCAGCTGCTTGAAGCCGCGGCCTGTCTCTCCGCCCAGAAGGTTCGCGCCATTCACGCGGAACCCGTCAAAGGCCAGCTCGTATTCCTTCATGCCGCGATAGCCCAGGACCTCGATCTCGCCGCCGGTCATGCCGGGGGTGGGGAAGGGGTCGGCATCTGTGCCGGGCGTCTTTTCGGCGATGAACATCGACAGGCCGCGATAATCGGTCGTGTCGGGGTCCGTGCGCGCCAGCAGCGTCATGATATGGGTGCGTGCGGCATGGGTGATCCAGGTCTTGTTGCCGGTCACCACCCAATCGTCGCCATCGCGCACCGCGCGGGTGCGCAGCGCGCCCAGATCGCTGCCGGTATTGGGTTCGGTAAAGACCGCCGTGGGCAGCGTCTCTCCGCTGGCCAGCCGGGGCAGCCACTGCGCCTTTTGCGCATCGGTGCCGCCGCACAGGATCAGTTCGGCCGCGATCTCGCTGCGCGTGCCAAGGGAGCCCACGCCGATATAGCCGCGCGACAGCTCCTCTGACACCACGACCATCGCGGCCTTGGACATGCCCAGGCCGCCGAATTCCTCGGGAATGGTCAGGCCAAAGACGCCCAGTTCGGCCAGCTCCTCGATGATCTCCATCGGGATCAGCTGGTCCTTGAGGTGCCACTCATGGGCGTGGGGGACGACCTTGTCGTCGGTCCAGCGGCGGAACTGGTCGCGGATCATCTCCAGATCCTCGTCCAGACCCGATGCGCCAAAGGTCGCGGCGCCCTTGTTCTGCGCCATCAGCCGGGCCAGCTCGGCGCGGGCCTCGGGCGTGTTGCCCGCCATCAGCGCGCGGGCCTCGTCCGAGGGCTGCCAGTCGACGTCCAGATCGGACAGGCGGGCGAATTCGGTCTGGCTCATGGGGATGCCGCCCATGATCTGGGTCAGGTACTCGCCCCAGCCGATCTGCGTGATCAGCGCCTCGATGGGGCCGTCCACGCGCGCGGACCAGGCCTGCAGCTGGCGCAGCGAGAAGACATAGGTCGCAAGCCAGGACAGCGCATGGGCGGCATGCTGATGCTGTTCCAGAAGCGGCGCGTCGATGCGGCCCCCGGCGCTGACGCGGGCGCGCAGGCCGTCGGTCGCGCGGGCCAGCAGGGCGTCCAGCTCGGACAGGACGGTTTCGGACCGGTGCGGCATGTCTTTCATCGATTCGTCCTCTTTCGGCATTGCAGCATGGATAAGGCCTTCGCAGGTGCAGCGCAACAAATATGCGCAAGGGGCGTTTCCTGCGACCTAATATGTCGCACTGAAATTCATCCTTTGCGCGGCGAACAAGCGGCCTTTTCCTTTCCCGGCGCGGCGGTTAGCGTGCGGCCATGTTCGGACTGGAGCCCTGGCAATTCGTGGCGGCCTTCGGGATCACCGCCTTCGCGGGCTTCGTGAAGGGGGCCCTGGGCTTTGCCATGCCCATGATCATGATGTCGGCCTTTGGCTCGATCATGCCGGCCGCCGTGGCGCTGCCGGCGATGATCCTGCCGACGCTGTTTACCAACATCCAGCAGGCGGTGCGCGACGGGCGGGAACCGGCCCTGGCCAGCGCCCGCAAGTTCCGTCTGCACATCGTGATGGTCTGCATCTTCATCTGCGTGTCGGCGGGGTTCGCGGTGCTGATCCCGCAATGGATCATGTACGGCCTGCTGGGCGTGCCGATCACGCTGTTCTCGCTGTGGCAGCTGTCGGGCCGCCCGCTGGTCCTGAACCTGCGCCACAGGCGGCGGGCCGAGGGCTGGTCGGGCGTCATCGGCGGGCTTTACGGCGGCATCTCGGGGATCTGGGGGCCGCCGCTGATCGTCTATCTGCTGTCCATCGGCACCGATAAAAAGGAACAGGTCCGCGTCCAGGGCGTGGTCTTTCTGATCGGGGCGGTGGTGCTGTTCGTGGCGCATCTGGTCTCGGGGCTGCTGAATGCGCAGACGCTGCCGCTGTCGGCGTTGCTGTGCATCCCGGCCTTTGGCGGAATGATGGCGGGGTTCGCGTTGCAGGACCGGCTGGACGTCGCGCAGTTCCGCCGCTGGACGCTGATCCTGCTGATCCTGACCGGGTTGAACCTGGTCCGCCGTGCCTTTGAACTCTGGAGCCTGTGATGGATGCCGCCGACCTGACCGCCCGCCTGATCCGCTGCCCCTCGGTCACCCCCGAGGAGGGCGGCGCGCTGGTCCTGCTGCAGGGCCTGCTGGAGGAGGCGGGGTTCGAGTGCCACCGCGTCGACCGCAACGGCACGTCGAACCTGTTCGCGCGGTGGGGCGCCAAGGGCGCGCGGGCCATCGGCTTCAACGGGCATACCGACGTGGTGCCGCCGGGTGATCCGGCGTCATGGACGCATCCGCCGTTTTCGGGGCATTGGGACGCCGACGACGTGATCTGGGGGCGCGGCGCGACCGACATGAAATCGGGCGTCGCGGCCTTTGTCTGCGCGGCGATCGACTTTGTCCGGGACACGCCCCCCGACGGCGCGGTGATCCTGACCATCACCGGTGATGAGGAAGGCCCGTCCCGCGACGGCACCATCGCGATCCTGGATTGGATGGCCGCCCAAGGCGAGGTCATGGAGGCCTGCATCGTGGGCGAGCCCTCGAACCCCGAGGTCATGGGCGAGATGATTAAGATCGGCCGCCGCGGATCGGCGACCTACACCATCGCCGCCAAGGGCCGTCAGGGTCACGCCGCCTATCCGCACAAGGCGCTGAACCCCTTGCATGCGCTGACCCGCTATCTGGCCGACCTGACCACTGAGCCGCTGGACGGGGGGACCGACCATTTCGACCCGTCCGGCCTGCAGGTCACCACGATCGACTGCGGCAACCCGGCGTCCAACGTCATCCCGGAACGCGCGACGGCGGTGGTCAACATCCGCTTCAACGACCTGCATACCGGCGCGGGGCTGCTGGACCGCCTGCGCGACCGGGCGGCGGCCGTCACCGCCGAAACCGGCGTGGCGCTGGAAATCGAGGCCCAGATCTCGGGCGAGGCCTTCCTGACCGCGCCCGGCCCCTTCGTCGACATGGTCCGCGGCGTGGTCCAGCAAGAGACCAATCGCCAGCCGGTGCTGTCGACCTCGGGCGGCACGTCGGACGCGCGCTTTGTCAAGGATCACTGCCCGGTGGTGGAATTCGGGCTGGTCGGTGCCCACATGCACCAGGTGGACGAACGCGTCCCCGCCCAGCAGGTCCGCCAGCTCAAGGTGATCTATCAACGCATCCTGGAAAGGTTCTTTGCATGACGATCGAGGAGACGACCGACCTGGCCGCCTGCCACGCGCTGCGCCGCACGGTCTTCATCGAGGAACAGGCGGTCCCCGAGGCCGACGAGATGGACGACCAGGACGCCCACGCCATCCACCTGCTGGCCCGCGACGATGGCCGCCCCGTGGCCACCGCCCGCCTGCTGATCAAGGATGACATCGGCAAGATCGGCCGCGTCTGCGTGCTGGCCAGCCATCGCGGCACGGGCCTTGGCGCGACCCTGATGCGGGCCGCGCTGGACGCGCTGGCCGCGCGCGGCGTCCGACAGGCGCGGCTTGGATCGCAGACCCATGCGATGGGTTTCTATGAAAAACTGGGTTTCGTCGCCGAGGGGCCGGTCTATGACGACGCCGGCATCCCGCATCGCGACATGGCCCTGAACCTGAAGTGACCCGATGACCCAGATTCCCAGCAAGGCCCAGATCCTCGAATGGGTGTCCGACAACCCGGACGCCAATTCCAAGCGCGACATCGCCAAGGCCTTCGGCATCAAGGGCGCCGCCCGGATCGAGCTGAAACGCCTGCTCAAGGAGCTGGAATCCGAGGGCCATCTGGAACGCCGCCGTCGCCACTATCTGGACGCCGAGGCGCTGCCTCCGGTCACCGTGTTGGAGCTGCTGGCCCCCGACGGCTCGGGCGACCTGTTCGCGCGGCCGCTGGAATGGTCGGGCACCGGGCCGATGCCGCGCATCCTCTATGCCCCCCTCAAGGCCGATCCGGCGCTGGAGCGGGGCGACCGCTTTCTGGGCCGCCTGATCCCGGTCGTGGGCGAGGATCACCAGTATCAGGCCCGCCTGATCCGCCGCATCACGGCGCAGGCGAACCGCATCACCGGCATCTTCCGCAAGGACAGCGAGGGCGGACGCATCCTGCCCATCGACAAGGGCCAGGACAAGGAATGGCGCGTCCGCGCCGACGCGACGCTGGATGCCCAGAACGGAGAGTTGGTCCAGGCCGAACAGATCGGCCCCCGCCACCGCATGGGCCTGCCGCAGGCCCGCGTGATCGAACGGCTTGGCGACCCCTCGGCCCCGCGCGCGGTCAGCCTGATCGCCATCCACCAGCACGGCATTCCCGACGAATTCCCCCAAAAGGCCATCGACGAGGCCGAGGCCGCGACGCCCGCGCCCCTCAAGGGCCGCGACGACCTGCGCCCGCTGCCGTTGGTGACCATCGACCCCTCGGATGCGCGCGACCACGACGACGCCGTCGCGGCCTTCGTGGAGGAGGATGGCGGCGCGACCATCTGGGTCGCCATCGCCGATGTCGCCCATTACGTCCGCCCCGGTTCCGCGCTGGACCGCGAGGCGTGGAATCGTGGCAACTCGACCTATTTCCCCGATCGCGTGGTGCCGATGCTGCCCGAGGCGCTGTCGGCGGACCTCTGTTCGCTGCACGAGGGCGTGGACCGCGCCGTCATCGCGGTCGAGATGCGCCTGGACGCACAGGGCAACAAGACCGGCCACCGCTTTCATCGCGGCGTGATGAACAGCCGCGCCAGCCTGGCCTATGAACAGGCCCAGGCCGGGGCGGACGGGCAACCCGACGCCCAGACCGAGCCGCTGATGGAGGAGGTCATCCGTCCGCTGTGGCATGCCTACGGCCTGCTGAAGGCGGCCCGCGAGCGCCGCCAGCCGCTGGAACTGGACCTGCCCGAACGCCGGATCGAGCTGACCCCCGAGGGCCGCGTCAAGGCCGTGGCCTTTCGCGAACGCCTGGACGCGCATCGCCTGATCGAGGAGTTCATGGTCCTGGCCAACGTGGCCGCCGCCGAGGAGCTGATCCGCCGCAAGCGCCCCCTGCTGTTCCGCGTTCACGAGGAACCCAGCCTGGACAAGATGGACGCGCTGCGCGAGGTGGCCCAGGCCTCGGGCTTTACGCTGGCCAAGGGGCAGGTGCTGCATACCAGCCACCTCAACCGCCTGCTTGCCCAGGCCGAGGGCAGCGATTTCGACGAACTGATCAACCTCAGCACGCTGCGGTCGATGACCCAGGCCTATTACCACCCGGAAAACTATGGCCATTTCGGCCTGTCACTGAAAAGCTACGCACATTTCACCTCGCCCATCCGCCGCTATGCGGATCTGGTCGCGCACCGCGCCCTGATCAGCGCGCATGGCTGGGGCAAGGACGGCCTGACCGATGACGCGCTGGAGCGTCTGCCCGAAACCGCGATCCATATCAGCGAAACCGAACGGCGCTCCATGGCCGCCGAACGCGACACGACCGACCGCTATCTGGCGGCCTTCCTGGCCGACCGCGTCGGCACCGAGATGTCGGGCCGCATCAGCGGCGTGCAGAAATTCGGCGCCTTCGTCAAGCTGGACGAGACCGGCGCCGACGGCCTGCTGCCCATCCGCGCCATCGGCCAGGAGTACTTCCACTTCGACCCCGACGCCCGCACCCTGGTCGGCAGCGACACCGGGCTGGAGATCGGCATCGGCCAACGCGTGCTGGTCCGCCTGGCCGAGGCGCTGCCCCTGACCGGCGGCCTGACCCTGGACCTGCTGGAACTGGAGGGCGCGACACTGCCGCGCGGCCCCGCCAAACCCCGCCGCGGCGGCCCCGGCCGCATGGCGGTCAAGTCCCGCCTGGCCGAGATCAAGCGCGCCACCAAACGCCGCCGCAAGAAATAACCCTTCTTCTTCAGGCAAATATCCCGGGGGGTGTGGGGGGCTGGCCCCCCACGGCGCCGTCAGATGACATACAGGATGCCGCCCACGACTGCGCCCACGACGACCAGGTGGATCACGCAGAACCCCATGATGTCGCGCGCCTTCAGCCCGGCAATGCCCAGCATCGGCAGCGCCCAGAACGGCTGCAGCAGGTTCGTCCAGGCATCGCCCCAGGCAACCCCCATCACCACCCTGGCCACATCCGCGCCAAGCGCCTCGGCCGCGGGCAGCATGACCGGCGCCTGCACCGCCCATTGCCCGCCCCCCGACGGCACAAAGATGTTCACGATCCCCGCCGCGATAAAGCTCCAGAAGGGCAGCGTCTCGGCGGTCGAGATCGACACGAACCACTCCGACAGGCTGGCCGCCAGGCCGCTCTGGACCATGATCGCCATGATCCCGGCATAGAACGGGAACTGGATCACGATGCCCGCGCCCCCGCGCACCGCCTCGTCCAGCGCGGCCAGCAGGCTGCGCGGCGTCCCGTGGCAGACGATGCCCAGGAACAGGAACAGGAAATTCACCACGTTCAGGTTCAGCGCCCCGCCGCCCAGGAAATGCAGCATCAGCCAGGCCAGCCCCGGAATGCCGATCAGATACATCAGCAGGGGACTGGTCTCCAACCATTCGGCGGGGGTGGGGGTGGCGGCACGGGGCGCGGGTTCGGGGTCGCGCAGCTTGTCCGGATCGATCAGCACCTGCTCATGCTCCAGCGGCAGCATCAGGCGGTTAACCAGCGGCACCGCGATCACCACCGCCAGAACGATCAGCAGGTTCCAGCCCGCAAAGATCGTGCCAGAGGTCGCGATGACCCCGATCTGGTCCTCGGTGAAATGCCCCGGTGTGGCCACGGTCAGCGGGATCGACCCCGACAGCCCGCCATGCCAGATCACGAAACCCGAATAGGCCGCCGCGACCAGCAGCCGATAGTCGACACGCACCAGCCGCGCGACCTCGCGCGCGAAGATCGCGCCCACGACCAGGCCAAAGCCCCAATTGATCCAGCTGGCCGCCAGCGACACCAGGCTGACCAGCACGATCGCCCCGCCGCGGCTGCGGGCCAGCCCCGCCAGCCGCCGCAGCACCCGCCGCACCGGCGGCGACGAGGCCAGGATGAACCCGGTCACCAGCACCAGCAGCATCTGCATGGCAAAGGACAGCAGCTCCCAGAACCCGTTTCCCCACATCCGCACCAGATCGACCGGATCGGTCCCTTGGGTCAGCATCGCCGCCGCCGCCGCCAGCAGCGTCAGCACGATGACAAAGATGAAGGCGTCGGGCAGCCATCGTTCCATCAGCCGCGTCGCGGGCCTGGCCAGAAATCTCAGCATCGGGTTCCTCCTCCATGTGCGGCGCTCAGGCTGCGACAGTGGGGAGGAAATCACAACCGCGCGTCAGCTCTCGCGGAAGGCGCGGTTGAAGTAATCGGTCAGCGGCTTCATCAGATAGGCCATCGGACTGCGGTCGCCGGTCTGGATATAGACCTCGACCGGCATGCCGGGCACCAGCGCCAGCCCGCCCAGCTTGTCCAGCTGATCGGGCGGGATCGAGACCTCGGCCCGGTAATAGGGTGTGCGCGTCGCCTCATCCATCAGCGCATCCGCCGAGATGCGGTCCAGCCGCCCGTCGATCTCGGGCGTGGTGCGCGACGAGAATGCCGAAAAGCGCAGCACGACCGGCTGGCCCAGCTGGATCTCGTCGATGTTGATCGTGGCGACACGCGCGCCGATCACCAGCGGCCGGTCCTGCGGGATGATATACAGCAGCGGATCGGCGGGCCGGATCACCGATCGCGGCGTGGTCACCTGCATGTTGTAGACGATGCCCGATACCGGCGCGCGGATCTCCAGCCGGTCCAGCTGTTCGATCAGGCTGCGACGGCGTTCGGCCAGCTCCAGCTGGCGATAGCCCAGGTCGCGCAGCTGCGTCTCGGCCTCCTCGCGGCGTTCGGCGGCCAGGCGCAGGCGCTGGATCTCCAGCTGGGTCTGGCGGATCGCGGCCGAGGCGCGGGCCGCCTGCAGCGATCCCAGCTCTCCGTCCATGCGCGCCGCCTCGCGTTCCAGCGCCAGGACGCGGCTGGCCTGCGCCAGCCCCCGCGCAAGCAGGGTCTGCTGATCGGTCAGCTCGCGGCCGATCAGGTCGCGCTGGCGGGCCAGGGCTGCGATCTGCGCGTCGATGCCGTCCACCTCGGAATCGATCTGACCCGATTGCTGGGCCAGCTGGTCCAGCGACTGGCGCAGCGTGTCCAGCCGCGTCAGGAACAGGCTGGACTGCCCCTCGATCAGCTCTGCCAGGGCGGGGTCGTGGGTGGCGGCGGTCAGCAGTTCGTCGGCGAACCCGATCTGGGGCGCGTCGGCGCGCTCGGCCTCCAGGCGGCCGCGGCGGGCCAGAATTTCGAAATATTGACCCTCGACGATGGTGTGCTCGGTGCGCAGCAGCGTGCCGTCCAGCGACAGCAGCAGCTCGCCCGCGGCGACCTGCGCGCCCTCGGACACGGCGATCTGCTGGACCACGCCGCCATCGGGATGCTGCACGATCTGGCGGTTGCTCTCGACCTCGACCTGGCCGCTGGCGACCACGGCGCCGGAAATGCGCGTGGTCGTGGCCCACAGCGCAAAGCCCCCGACCAGCACCACCACGCCGATGATGCCCGCGATGATCGGGCCGCGCACGGGCCAGCGGCCGTCGCCGGACGGGGGCCGGGTCATGCGACACCCCCGGCCTGGCCCGCGCTTTGCGCCTGCCTGATCTGCGCCGAATTCTGCACCATCTGTTCCAGCACCTGGTCGCGGGGGCCCAGGGCGCGGCGCATGCCGCCCTCCAGCACCAGCAGGGTGTCGCATTCGCTGATCGCGGCGGGGCGGTGGGCCATGATGATGACCGCGCCGCCCTGCGCCTTGAGCCGCCGGATCGCCTGGTTCAGCGCCTCCGACCCCTGGTTGTCCAGGTTGGAGTTCGGCTCGTCCAGGACCAGCAGCACGGGGTCGGGATACAAGGCGCGCGCCAGCCCGATCCGCTGGATCTGGCCGCCCGACAAGCGCCCGGCCGTCTGGCTGATGCGCGTGTCATAGCCCTGCGGCAGGTCCAGGATCATCTGATGCGCCGCCGCCGCGCGGGCGGCCTGCACCACGCGATCCGGGTCGGGGCTGGTCGACAGACGCGCGATGTTTTCCGCGATCGTGCCGTCGAACAGGGTGACCTGCTGGGGCAGATAGCCGATCAGGGCGCCCAGCACGTCGGGGTGGTACTGATCCAGCGTCGCCCCGCCAAGCCGGATCGAGCCCCCGCCCACCGGCCAGGCGCCGATCAGCGCGCGGGCCAGCGTGGATTTGCCCGCCCCCGACGGGCCGATGACGCCCAGGGCGGTGCCCGGCGCCACGCCGAAGCTGACAGCGCGCAGCGTCGCCTGCCCCTCTCCGGGCGGGGCGACGGTCAGGTTGCGCACCTCCAGCCGGGCCTCGGGGCGGGGCAGGGCGGTGCGCGGCGCATCGGCCGGCTGGCGCGACAGCAGGCCCGCCAGCCGCGCCCAGCCATCCTGGGCTGCCTGCACGGCGGGCCAGCCGGCCACCAGCTGATCGACCGGCGCCAGCGCGCGGCCCATGACGATCGAACTGGCGATCATCGCGCCCGGTGTCAGCTCCTGGCGCAGGACCAGCCAGGCGCCCGCGGCCAGCATCGCGCTTTGCAGGAACAGCCGGAAGGTGCGCGAAAAGACGGTAAAGCCTGCGGTCACGTCGGCGGCGCGGACGGTGTTGTCCTGCGCCTCGGATCGCGCCACGCGCCACCGCGCGAAGGTCGCCCCCCGCATGCCAAGCGCGCCGATCACCTCGCCCTCGTCGCGATAGAGGTCGGACATGCGCTGCGCCTGGCCCCCGGCCTGCACGGACCCCTGCAGGGGCGCCCGCGTCAGCACGCGGTTCAGGATCGTCGTGGCCACCAGAATCGCCCCGCCCACGGTCGCCACGATCCCCAGCACCGGGTGGAACACGAAGATCGCCGCCAGAAACAGCGGCGCCCAGGGCAGGTCAAAAAAGGCCAGCATCACCGGCGACCCGATCAGCCGCTGCACTGCGTCCAGATCGCGCATGCCCCCGGCGGCGGACCCGGCCTCGTCCCCGCGCAGCGCGCCCTCGCGCAGTGCGGCGTCAAAGACCCGACCCTCCATCCGGTCCTGGAACCGCGCGGCGACGCGCCCCATGACGCGGCTGCGGATCAGGTCGATCACCCCCATCAGCAGGAACAGGAACACGACCAGCACGAACAGCGCGGCCAGGGTCTCGACGCTGCGCGAGGCCAGCACGCGGTCATAGACCTGCAGCATGAACATCGGCCCGGTCAGCATCAGCAGGTTCACCACCGCCGAAAAAACGCCCACCGCCATGAATAACGGCCAGCCCGTTGCGCGGGCCTGGCGCAGTTCCTTGGCGCCATCGCCGGGCGCGGCACCCCTTGCCATGCGTCATGTCCCTTGATGCCGCCCGCAAGGCGGGGGTTGTCTCACTGTTGTCGCGACCATATCACCGCGCCAGACTTATGCCAGCCCGCCTCGATCCTTGCACAGAAAGGTTAGGATTTCCTTGACCGTCCCCCATCGCCGCCCCGTCCTGTCCGCCCTGCTGGCCTGCGCGCTGGTCGCCGGGTGCAGCCCGGCCTCCGCGCCTCAGGACCCCCCTGCGCAGGGCATCGCCATCAACGACCCGTTCGAGGCGCAGAACCGCCGCGTCCACGCCTTCAACAAGGGGCTGGATGCGCGCGTGATCGCCCCCGTGGCCAACCGCCTGCGGGGCAGCGGCGAGCGCGCGCCGCGCGACCCGGATGCGCCCATCGGCCCGCTGCAGATGGTGATCAATGCCGGGCGCAACCTGTCGCTGCCGGTGAAATCGGTGAACGGGCTGCTGCAGGGGCGCCCGCGCGATGCGGGTGCCAACCTGACGCGTTTTGCGGTCAACAGCACGGTGGGTCTGGGCGGTATCTTCGACCCGGCCACCGACAGCTTTGGCCTGTCCGAACGCGATACCGATTTCGGAGAGACCCTGGCGGTCTGGGGCGTCCCCGAGGGCCCCTATCTGGAGCTGCCGGTCCTGGGCCCCTCGACACAGCGCGACGCGGTGGGGCAGGTGGTCGATCTGCTGATCGATCCGCTGTATCATCTGCTGGACGGGCGCGAGGCGGGGGCGGTCTTCGCGCTGCGGGTGGCGTCAAAAGCCGGTGATCGGGCGCGCTTCGGCGATACCGTGGATGGCATTCTGCGGGGCAGTGCGGATAGCTATGCGCAGACACGGCTGATCTGGCTGATGAACCGACGCCACGACCTGGGAGAATCCGGTGACGACTATGACCCCTATGACGATGCGCACGTCCTGGACCCCTATGAGGACTGACCGGCGCGGCTTTCTGGGCCTGATCGCCTGCGTGGGCGTGGCGGCGGTGCTGCCCTGGCGCCCGGCTTATGCGCTGGACGCCAATGGCGCGCATGCCCTGATCGACCGGTCGCTGGAGGAGGTGTATCAGGTCATCAACTCGGGCCAGCCCGCTGCCCAGATGTATCAGCAGTTCGAGGCGATCTTTGCCCGCTATGCCGATGTGGACGTGATCGCGCGCTCGGCCCTGGGGCCTGCGGCGCGTCAGGCCGATGCGGCCGAGTTCGCCGCCTATCGCCAGGCGTTCCAGGGCTATGTCGGGCGCAAGTACGGGGCGCGGTTCCGCGAGTTCATCGGCTCGCGCATCGAGGTAACGGGCGCGCGGCCGCTGAAGAGCTTTTTCGCAGTGACCTCGGTCGCGCATCTGAACGGGCGCGCGCCGATGGAGGTGGAGTGGCATGTCTCGAACCGCTCGGGGCAGGATCTGTATTTCAACATCATCATCGAGGGCGTGAACATGCTGGCCAGCGAACGTGCCGAGATCGGCGCCATGCTGGCGCGCGAACGCGGTAGCATGCCCGCCCTGACCGCCGCCTTGCAGCAGGCGGGCTGAGCGGGCCGCGACCGTCACCCCCAGGCCATAAAAAGCCCCGCCACGAGCGATCGTGGCGGGGCTTTTCCTTGCTGGCGCTGAGGGACGGTCAGTTCCCGCCCAGGATTCCCTGCAGCGCGCGGGACAGCGCATCGTCCGAATCGGCGCCCACGCTGCTGCCCGGCGTCACGGGCGGGCCGCCCGCCCCATCGCCGGGGCCACCGATGACGCGGCCGCTGCTCTGCGCCTCGACGCTGTTCATCACCCCGGCAAGCGCCGCCGCCAGCGGGTCGTCCGCCGATCCGCTGGTCACCACCTGCGGCGTCGATCCCCCCGAGGACATGATGATCCCGCTGCCATCCGGCGACACGGTCGACAGTGGCAGTTCCGGTAGGCCGTCATGGATCTCGGACATCACGGCCTGCCAGATCTCGGCGGGCAGGCCGCCGCCGGTGACGCCGGACAGCGGCGTGTTGTCGTCATAGCCCATCCAGACGCCGGTCACGTATTGCTCGGTAAAGCCCACGAACCAGGCGTCGCGATAGCTGCTGGTGGTGCCGGTCTTGCCCGCGACCGGGCGCGAGCCCAACTGGGCTCGCGTGCCGGTCCCCGAACTGATGACCTGCTGCATCATGTAGATCAGCTGGCCCGCCGCGCGCTGGCTGATGACGCGTTCGCCGAAACCGCCGGTCTGGCCCATCAGCGGGCGGTCGTCGCCCTGCATCGTGACCTCGACCACGCCATAGGGCGCGACCGAGGTGCCGCCGTTGCGGATGCCCGCATAGGCGCCGGTCAGCTCCAGCAGCGTGGCCTCGGACGCGCCCAGGCCCAAGGACGGGCTGGTGGTCAGGTTGCTGACGATGCCGAAATCGCGCGCGACGCGGATCACCTGGTCGCGGCCCACGACCTCCTGCAGGCGGATGGTCGAGGTGTTCAGCGACTGCGCCAGCGACTGCGTCAGCGTGACCATGCCGCGATAGTTGCGGGTATAGTTCTGGGGCGACCAGTTGCGCCCGCCGGGAATGCGGATGGTCAGTGGCCCGTCCTCGACCCGGTCGCCCGGCGAATAGCCCGCCTCCAGTGCCGCGCCATAGACGAAGGGTTTGAAGCTGGAGCCGGTCTGCCGCTTGGCTTGGGTCGCGCGGTTGAACACGCCGTTCACGCGCGTGTCGCGCCCGCCGATCATGGCGCGCACCGCGCCATCCGCCGACATCACCACCACCGCCGCCTCGGAGGCAGAGCCGTCGCGGACCTTTTCGTCGAACACCCGCTGCAATGCGCGTTCGGCGGCGCGCTGAATGCGCTGGTCAAAGGTCGTGGTGATGGTCACGTCCTCGGTGGTCTCGCTGGTCAGGAAGCCGGGGCCCGATTCCATCAGCCAATCCGCGAAATAGCCGCCCGCCCGCGCGGTCGCGGCCTGCGACAGGGTGGCGGGGTTGGCGCGGGCCTGGGTCAGTTCCTGATCGGTCAGATAGCCTTCCTCATGCATCAGGCCCAGCACGACGCTGGCGCGGTTCTGCGCCCGCTCCAGGCTGGCGGTGGGGGCGAATCGGCTTGGCGCGGGCAGCAGGCCCGCCAGCATGGCGGCCTCGGGGGTGCTGACCTGGCTAGCCGGCTTGTTGAAATAGACCTGGGATGCGGCCTCGAAACCCCGCGCGCCGCCGCCCAGATAGGAGCGGTTCATGTAAATGCTGAGGATCTCGTCCTTGGAATACTTGGCCTCCATGGCAAAGGCGAAGGGGATCTCCTTGATCTTGCGCCACACCCCGCCCGAGCGGCATTCGGCCTCGAACTCGGCCTCGTTGGCGAATTGCGTCGGATCAAAGGTGTCGCCCAGGCACAAGAGCTTGGCGACCTGCTGCGTGATGGTGGACCCGCCATTCCCCTCCAGCGGGCCGCGGCCCGCGGCCAGGTTGATGCGGATGGCGCTGGCGATGCCGCGCGGGCTGACGCCCAGGTGGCGATAGAACCGCCGGTCCTCGGCCGAGATCACCGCCTCGCGCAGGACCGGGGCGATCTGGCTGCTGTCGACCGCGCCATAGGTCTCTCCGCGCCAGGCAAAGACGCGCCCGTCGCGGTCCAGCATGGTGACGCTGCCGCGCGCGCGGCCGTCGAACAGATCCTCTGCCTCGGGCAGGCCGACATAGAAATAGGCGCTGGCCGCACCGATGATCAGCGCGACCACCATGCCAAGCCGCCAGACCGATCCCCAGACGATTCGCCAGATCAGCGTGACGAAACCCGCGATCCAGCCCAGGATGCCGCCGCGCCGCGGTCTGCGATGCCGCTTGACCTTGCGGGTCGCGCGCGGGGTCGGCTCGGGGGCCTTGCGCTTGTCGGCAATAGGGCTCTTGCCCGAGCGGGGCGGGGTGCCGGAGGGTCGTTTCATGCGTCGGATGCCTGCGTGACTGCGATGCCGGTTGGTCCGGCCCGATTGACGGGCAGCCTACAGCAAGATGGCCGCAAGGGGAATTGGGCTGACCAATCCGTGATGGGCGCAGAGCGATGCGGCGCTGATCCGGCATCGGGCAGGGTGCCCAACGAAGGGGCATCCTGCCCGATGCCCGAACAGGTGCTGCGTAAACAGAAGGCGGTGCCGCCCATTTCCGCCTGTTCCATGGGCAGTTCAGGATTCCGGCACCCGGTCGGGGCGGCGCACCTTTGCCGACGGGACGGAATTGCAGATGAAAGTGTCGACAGGCAGCCGGACCGGCGGCTGCGGCACCAAGCGAGGTTACAGGACATGAACAAGACCCTCCCGCTCATCGCGAGCCTTGGCGCGCTGGCGGCCTTCCCCGCCACAGCCCAGGAGGCCGCGGCGCCCGTGGAGGCGGCGGTCGCCGTCAGCGCGGATGTCGCTTACATCTTCAACACGCTGCTGTTCCTGATCGGCGGTTTCCTGGTCATGTGGATGGCCGCGGGCTTTGCCATGCTGGAGGCGGGCCTGGTCCGCTCCAAGAACGTGACCACGCAGCTGTTCAAGAACATCTCGCTCTTTGCCATTGCGGGCATCATGTACTGGCTGATCGGCTATAACCTGATGTATCCGGGCGACTGGACCGTCGCCGGCTGGATCGGAGAGATCTTCAGCCCGAAATCCATCGATCCCGTCGCGGGCGCCGTCGCGGGCGACGACTATTCCGCCGGATCGGACTTCTTCTTCCAGCTGATGTTCTGCGCGACCACCGCGTCCATCGTGTCGGGCACCCTCGCCGAGCGGGTCAAGCTGTGGCCCTTCCTGATCTTCACCGTCGTTCTGACCGGCCTGATCTATCCCATCGAAGCCAGCTGGCAGTGGGGCGGCGGCTGGCTGTCGGAAATCGGCTTCTCGGACTTCGCAGGCTCGACCCTGGTCCATGCGGCGGGTGGTTTCGCGGCGCTGGCCGGTGCCATCGTGCTGGGCGCACGGACCGGCAAGTACCGCGCCGACGGCCGCCAGCAGCCCATGCCGGGTTCGAACCTGGCGCTGGCCACCCTAGGCACGTTCATCCTGTGGCTGGGCTGGTTCGGGTTCAACGGCGCCTCGCAACTGGCCATCGGCTCCATCAATGACGCGGCCGATGTCAGCCGGATCTTCGTGAACACCAACATGGCGGCCTCGGGCGGCGCGGTCGCGGCGATCATCGTGACGCAGCTTCTGTACGGCAAGATCGACCTGACCATGGTGCTGAACGGCGCGCTGGCCGGCCTGGTGTCGATCACGGCAGAGCCGCTGACGCCCACCATCTTCGCTTCGATCCTGATCGGCGGCACGGGCGGCGCGATCGCGGTCTTTGTGGTCCCGCTGCTGGACCGGCTGAAGATCGACGACGTGGTCGGCGCCATCCCGGTGCACCTGGTCGCGGGCATCTGGGGCACGATGATCGTCCCGGCCACCAACCCCGATACCAGCTATGTCACGCAGGCCATCGGCGTGCTGTCCATCGGCGCCTTCGTCTTCCTGCTCAGCTTGGCGGTCTGGACCATCCTCAAGGTCACCATGGGCATCCGCGTCAGCAAGGAAGCCGAGATCAGCGGTCTGGACATCAGCGAGATGGGCATGGAGGCCTATCCCGACTTCGTGCAGGCCAAGTAACACCGGTCTCTTCCCGGAGAGGGGGCGGGTCGCGCAAGCGGCTCGCCCCTTCCGCGTTCGGGAAAGCCGTTTGCGGTCAAGCCTGTGCACAGGCTGTGCACATCCTGTGCACGCGCCATGACCGGTCAATAAGGGGGTGTTTCAGGCGACGCGGCTGACCACGAAATCGGCCAGGTCCGACAGCATGTCGCGGATCGGATGGGCGGGCAGCACCTGCAGCGCGGTCCGCGCGCGGGCGGCATGGGCCAGCGCATCGGCGCGGGCGGCCTCCATCGCGCCGTGACGCGCCAGCAGGGCCAGCGCCTGGTCCAGATCGCCCTCGCGCTGGTCGCCCGCCTCGATGGTGCGCGTCCAGAAGACGCGCTCCTCCGGGGTGGCCTTGGCGATGGCCTTGATCACAGGCAGGGTCAGCTTGCGCTCGCGGAAGTCGTCGCCGACGTTCTTGCCGATGGTCTCGGTCGCGCCGCCGTAATCCAGCAGGTCGTCGACGATCTGAAAGCTGATGCCCAGGGCGTCGCCGTAATCGAACAGCGCCTGCACCTGATCGTCAGGGGCACCGGCGATGACGCCGCCCACTTCGGTCGCGGCGGAAAACAGCGCCGCCGTCTTGCCACGAACCACCTGAAGATAGACGCTTTCATCCGTCGCCAGATCCTGCGCGGCGGTCAGCTGCAGCACCTCGCCCTCGGCGATGGTGGCGCTGGCATTGGCGAGAATTTCCAGCGTGCGCAGGTTGCCGGGTTCGACCATCAGCTGAAAGCTGCGGGCGAACAGATAGTCGCCGACCAGCACGCTGGACTTGTTGTCCCACAGCAGATTGGCCGTGGGCCTGCCGCGCCGTTGGCGGCTTTCGTCCACGACATCGTCATGCAGCAGCGTGGCGGTGTGGATGAACTCGACCGTCGCGGCCAGATGGATGTGCCACGGCCCCGCATAGCCCAGCAGCCGCGCGGCCGCCAAGGTCAGCATCGGGCGCAGGCGCTTACCGCCGGCCTCGATCAGATGGGCGGTCACCTCGGGGATGCGGGGGGCATGACGGCTGGCCATGCGGTCGCGGATCAGCGCGTTGACCGCCGCCATGTCGTCGGTCAGGGCCTCGGTCAGCCGGTCCAGCGGTTTGCGGACGTTGTCCTGCACAGTCATAGCATACCCCGTGTCTGCGCCCCACGCATTGCCACGGCATCGACAAATGCGCAACCGCCGCTTAACGTCCCGGCCATGAAAGAGCTTTTCCGCAGCAACGATCCCGTCCGCATGTCCGCCGCCACCAGCCTGCTGGAATCGGAGGGGATCATGACATTCCCCATGGATCAGCACATGAGCGTGCTGGAGGGGTCCATCGGCATCCTGCCCGCGCGGCTGATGGTCGCGGATCGCGACGAATTCATGGCCCGCGCCATCCTGCGCGACAACGGGCTGGATGACTGACACCCGCATCGACGGATTTCTGGACGGGCGGCTGCGGATCAGTCAGCCCGCGCGCGGCTATCGCGCGGGCGCGGATGCGGTGATGCTGGCCGCCGCCTGTCCTGCGCGGCCGGGGCAGGCGGTGCTGGAGCTGGGCTGCGGGGCGGGGGTGGCCAGCCTGTGCCTGGGCTGGCGGGTGCCGGGCCTTGCGATCACCGGGCTGGAGCGGCAGGCCGATTACGCCGACCTGGCGCGGGCCAACGCGGCGGCGAACGGCGTGGCCCTGAATGTGCTGACCGGCGATCTGGCGGCCCCGCCCGAGGCGCTGCGGGGCGCGATGTTCGACTTGGTGATGATGAACCCGCCCTATTTCCTGGGCGGCACGCCCGCGCCCGACGCGGGCCGCGCGACCGCCCGGTCGGAGCAGACCCCGCTGGCCGCCTGGATCGACGCGGGCCTCAGGCGCTTGGCGCCGGGGGGGTGGCTGACGGTGATCCAGCGTGCCGACCGGCTGGACGGGGTCATGGCCGCACTGTGGGGCAGGGCGGGGGCCGTGACGGTGCTGCCCGTGGCCGCCCGCGCGGGGGTGCCTGCCGGGCGCGTGCTGGTCGCGGCACGCAAGGGCGCGCGCAGCCCGCTGCGCCTTCTGGCGCCGCTGATCACCCATGCCGCGCCCCGCCACGACCGCGACGCCGAGGATCTGACCCCGCTGGCTGCCCGCGTGTTGCGCGGGGGCGCGCCGATCGACATGGGAATTGCGAAAGTCTCGTGACAGAATCGAAAAACCGTGGTGCATTGGAGTTGTTCGAGACAACTACAGAGGAGTACGCGATGACGGTTGCTTCCCATGTCGAGGAGCTTCGCAAGAAGCATCAGAACCTGTCGGTTGCTGTGGAGAGGGCGCAGAGGAGCCCCGGTGCCAGCGACCTCGAAATCACCGAGATGAAGCGCAAGAAACTTCGCCTCAAGGAGCAGATCAGCCGCCTTGGCCACTGACCCGTCGATGAACGGCGACTCCACCAAAAAGGCCCGCGCGGATCGCGCGGGCCTTGCCTGTTTCGCAAGCGTCAGACGAAGTACTGGCCGCCATTCGCGCTGATCGTCGACCCGGTGATGAAACCGGCATCGTCCGCGGCCAAGAACACCACGGCGCGCGCGATCTCCTCGGGTTCGCCAAGGCGGCCGACGGGGATCTGCGGGATGATGCGCTCGTTCAGCACCTTTTCGTCGATGGCGCGCACCATCTCGGTTCCGATATAGCCGGGGCAGATCGCGTTGACGGTGATGCCCGCGCGTGCCCCCTCCTGGGCCAGCGCCTTGGTGAATCCCAGATCGCCTGCCTTGGCGGCGGAATAGTTGGCCTGACCGGCCTGACCCTTCTGCCCGTTGATCGAGCTGATGTTGACCACGCGGCCGAACTTGGCGTTGCGCATGCTGTTCCAGACGCCGTGGGTCATGTTGAAGACCCCGGTCAGGTTGGTGTCGATGACCTCTTTCCACTGCTGCGGGGTCATCTTGTGGAACATCGCGTCGCGGGTGATGCCCGCGTTGTTGACCAGCACGGCGACGGGGCCCAGCTCGGCCTCCACCTGCTTGATGCCTTCGGCGCAGGCGTCGTAATCGGCGACCGACCATTTGTAGGTCTTGATGCCGGTTTCCTCGGTAAAGGCGCGCGCGGCGTCGTCATTGCCGGCGTAATTGGTCGCGACGGTATAGCCCGCATCCTTCAGCGCCTTCGAGATGGCGGCGCCGATTCCCCGTGATCCCCCGGTGACAAGTGCGACTTTGGACATGTTTCCCCCTCCTACTTTGGTACTTGAAATATTGCTAATCAATGGCGTTCCCGCGCGCAAGATCATTGCGCGCGGGAAGTGGCGTCAGCGCTCCAGGCACATGGCAACGCCCATGCCGCCGCCGATGCACAATGTGGCGAGGCCCTTCTTCGCGTCGCGGCGGCGCATCTCGAACAGCAGCGTGTTCAGCACCCGCGCGCCCGAAGCGCCGATCGGGTGACCGATGGCGATGGCGCCACCGTTCACGTTCACGATGGACGGGTCCCACCCCATGTCATTGTTCACCGCGCAAGCCTGGGCGGCAAAGGCCTCGTTCGCCTCGACCAGATCCAGGTCGCCGACCGACCAGCCGGCCTTCTCCAGCGCCTTGCGGCTGGCCGGGATCGGGCCGGTGCCCATGATCGCGGGGTCCAGACCGGCGGTCGCATAGCTGGCGATGCGGGCAAGGGGCGTCAGGCCGCGGCGCGCGGCCTCGTCCTCGGTCATCACCATGACCGCGGCCGCGCCATCGTTCAGGCCCGATGCATTGGCCGCGGTGACCGATCCGTCCTTGGCAAAGGCGGGGCGCAGCTTCTGCATCGCCTCGATGGTCGCGCCGTGGCGAATGTATTCGTCCTTGTCCACGACCGTGTCGCCCTTGCGGGTCTTGACGGTATAGCCGACGATCTCGTCGTCGAAACGGCCTTCCTTCTGGGCGGCCTCGGCCTTGTTCTGTGAGGCCAGCGCGAATTCGTCCTGCTGGTCGCGGCTGATCTGCCACTTGTTCGCGACGTTCTCGGCCGTCTGGCCCATGTGATAGTTGTTGAACGCGTCCCACAGCCCATCGCGGATCATCGTGTCGATGAACTGCATGTCGCCCATCTTCTGACCGGCACGGAGATAGGCGGCATGTGCGGACAGCGACATGCTTTCCTGGCCACCGGCCAGCACGACGCGGGCATCGCCCAGGATCACCTGCTGGGCGGCCAGCGCCACGGCGCGCAGACCCGAGCCGCAGACCTGGTTGATGCCCCAGGCCGAGGATTCCTGCGGAAGGCCGGCCTTGATATGGGCCTGACGGGCGGGGTTCTGCCCTTGGGCTGCGGTCAGGACCTGGCCCAGGATCGTCTCGTCGACCTCGGCGGGGTCGATGCCGGCGCGCCGGACGACCTCGGCCAGGACGGCCGCGCCCAGATCGTGCGCAGGAACATTAGCAAAGGCCCCCAGAAAACTCCCGACCGGGGTACGGGCGGCGGAAACGATTACGGCTTTGGTCACGACAGACTCCTTCCCATCATTGCCGGACGAACCGGCCTGCGGTCAGGATGCTGTTTCGTCACCCAAGGTCAAGCACAAGCCTGAGACTTTCGACGGAGAGGCCCGATCAGCGGCTTGCGAGGGAGGGCGGCTTTTTCCAGGGCGGCGCGATGGTCGGCGCGCCGAAGTAGTAGCCCTGAAGGCAATCAATGCCGATATCGATCAGGAATGCCGCCTCATCCGCGGTCTCGACCGATTCCGCCACGGTGAACATGTCGAAATGATGCGCGATGGATTGCAGCGCGCGGGTCAGCACCTGGTTGTCGGGCTTGGCCGCGATCTCGCGGATGAACTGGCCGTCGATCTTGATCATGTCAAAGCAGAAGTCGCGCAGATAGCGGAACGAGGTATAGCCCGCCCCGAAATCGTCCAGCGCCAGGCTGATGCCATAGGCCTGCACCTCGGCCATGAAGGCCTGAACCTCGTTCGGCATCCCCATGGCCGAGCTTTCGGTGATCTCCAGGATCAGACGCTCGCCCAACGTGACATCGTCAGAGACGCCGCGCCGCAGCGTGTTGATCCATTCGGGATACAGGATCGACCGGGCCGACATGTTGATCGACAGGCGCAGGCCAGGGTCCTCGGCCAGGGTCTGCAGGCCCAGGGACAGCGACAGGCAGTCGATCTTGCGCCCCAGCTCGGTCACCTCGGCCTGGGGCATGAAATCGCGCAGGGGCACCAGGCGGCCACTGTCGTCGATGATGCGGATCAGCCCTTCGTAGAAGGCGGGGGTCTTGGTTCTCTGCGCCTGCACGATGGGTTGAAACGCCAGGGTCGCGCTGCCCTTTTCGACGGCCGCCGAGACGGCCGCCAGGGTGATGCGGTCCTGATGGCGGATCGCGTCCTCAAGGGGCGAGCTGTTATCCATTATTCTGTCGCTCACGGGCGGCCTCTTACCGAGTCGGGTCTGCTTGCAGTCTGCCCATATTGGCTTAAGCTGGCGTGAAATGTGACGGGTAATTCACTTTTGGGTTAACAGATGATGGACCGCTGTGGGTGGTGCGGGGACCAGCCGGTCTATGTCGCCTATCACGACACCGAATGGGGCGTGCCCGAGCGTGATCCCCGCGCCCTGTGGGAGAAACTGGTGCTGGACGGGTTCCAGGCCGGGCTGTCCTGGATCACCATCCTGAGGAAACGCGACGCCTTTCGTGCGGAATTCGACGGGTTCGACCCCGAGCGCGTGGCGGGCTGGGACGCGGCGCGCATCGACCGCGCGCTGAGCAACCCCGGCATCATCCGCCATCGCGGCAAGATCGAGGCCACCGTCCGCGGCGCCCGCGCCTTTCTGGACATCGAGGCGCAGGAGGGGTTCGCCCCCTGGTTGTGGTCCTTCGTCGGCGGTGCCCCGATCCAGAACGACTGGCCGGACCTGAGCCACGTCCCCACCGACACCCCCGAATCGCGTGCCATGTCCAAGGCGCTGAAATCGCGCGGCTTCGGGTTCTGCGGGCCGGTGATCACCTATGCCTTCATGCAGGCCACGGGCATGGTGAACGACCATGTCGTGACCTGCCACAGGCATGCGCCCGTCAGGGCGCTGTCAGCTGGGTGACCAGCGTCTTGGCGGCGTCCGAATCCCATTCCGCATCGCCCAGATAGCGGGCCACCTCGCGGCCCTCGCGGTCGATCAGCACGGTGACGGGCAGGCCGACCACGCCCATCTCGCGCGCGACCTGCTGGCGCGGGTCCAGCAGCACGGGCAGGTTCTCGACGCCGACCTCCTCGAAGAAGGCGTCGATGCGGTCCACGGCGTTGCGACCCGTGGCGATGGTCACCACCTCGAAATCATCGCCGCCCAGCTCGGCCTGCAGGCGGTCCAGGGCGGGCATCTCCTCGCGGCAGGGCGCGCACCAGGTGGCCCAGAAGTTCAGCATCACCACCTTGCCTTGCCAGTCGGCCAGCGTATGCGTGCCCCCGTCGCGGTCGGAGAATTCGGTCTGGGCCACAGGGGCCGGGGTTTCCGCCACGACCAGCTTGTCCAAGCCCCCGTCGCGGGCGGCCTGCCAGTCGGGCTCTGCCGCGAAGGCGGTGTTTGCACCGAAAACAAGGGCCGTATAAAGCAGGGCGGAACGCAGCATGTGACCTCCGAAGGACGAATTCATGACCGACCGGCCCCAGACCTCCGCCAACAGCATGTGGGGCGGGCGCTTTGCCGCCGGGCCGGACGCGATCATGGAGGCGATCAACGCCTCGATCGGGTTCGACCGGCGGCTTTATGCACAGGACATCCGGGGCAGCCGCGCCCATGCCGCCATGCTGGCGGCCACGGGCATCATCGAGGGTAGCGATGCCGAGGCCATCGGGAAAGGCCTGCTCACCGTCTTGTCAGAGATCGAGGCGGGCCAGTTCGCCTTCCGCACCGACCTGGAGGACATCCACATGAACGTGGAGGCCCGCCTGAAGGAGATCATCGGCGAGCCCGCAGGCCGCCTGCACACGGGCCGGTCGCGCAACGACCAGGTGGCGACCGATTTCCGGCTGTGGGTGCGCGATCAATGCGACGCGGCGATTGATGGCCTCACCGCGCTGATCCGCGCGGCTTTGTCGCAGGCCGAGGCGGGCGCCGATTGGGTCATGCCCGGTTTCACCCACCTGCAGACCGCGCAGCCCGTGACCTGGGGCCATCACATGATGGCCTATGTCGAAATGTTCGGCCGCGATCTGTCGCGGTTCCAGGACGCGCGCCGGCGCATGAACGAATCGCCCTTGGGGGCCGCGGCACTGGCGGGCACGGGCTATCCCATCGACCGCGACATGACCGCCGCGGCGCTGGATTTCGACCGCCCGATGGCCAATTCGCTGGATGCGGTCAGCGACCGGGACTTTGCGCTGGAATTCCTGGCGGCCAGCAGCATCTGCGCCGTCCACATGTCGCGATTGGCCGAGGAGCTGGTGATCTGGTCGTCGGCGCAGTTCCGCTTTGTGTCGATGTCGGACAAGTGGTCGACCGGGTCGTCGATCATGCCGCAAAAGCGCAACCCCGACGCGGCGGAACTGATCCGCGCCAAGATCGGCCGCATCCTGGGCGCCACGGTCGCGCTGTTCACGGTGATGAAGGGCCTGCCCTTGGCCTATTCCAAGGACATGCAGGAGGACAAGGAACAGGTCTTTGACGCCGCCGACACGCTGATGCTGGCGCTGGCTGCGATGACCGGGATGCTGTCGGACCTGACTGCCAACCGCGACCGGCTGGAGGCTGCGGCGGGGGCGGGGTTCTCGACCGCGACCGACCTGGCCGACTGGCTGGTGCGCGAGCTGGGCCTGCCCTTCCGCGACGCCCATCACGTGACCGGATCGCTGGTGGCGCTGGCCGAACAGGGCGGCGTCGATCTGCCCGATCTGTCGCTGGCGCAGATGCAATCGGTGCATGGTCAGATCACGCAGGATGTGTTCAATGTGCTGGGCGTGCACAATTCGGTCGCCTCGCGCCAAAGCTATGGCGGCACGGCGCCCGCGCAGGTGCGCGCGCAGATCGCCCGCTGGAAGGAGAAACTGGCATGAGAAACATTGTCATCATCGTCGTCGTGCTGGTTGTCGCGGCTGTGGTCCTGTCGGGCTGCGGCGTGGACGGCGCCCCGCAGCGCCCGGTCGAAAAGCCCCTGCAGCAGCAGATGGGCGTCTCGGTCAGCGGTGACGCGCGGTTCGGCGTGTCGGCCAATCTGTAGATGGACCATTTCCTCTATCGCAACGGAGAGTTGCACGCCGAGGACGTGCCCCTGTCCTGCATCGCAAGCCAGGTCGGCACGCCGGTCTATGTCTATTCCGCGGCGACGCTGACGCGGCATTTTGGCCTGTTCCGGCAGGCGCTGGACTGGACCGACCATCTGGTCTGCTTTGCGGTCAAGTCGAACAGCAACCTGGCCGTGCTGAAGCTGATGGGCGATCTGGGCGCGGGCATGGACGTGGTCTCGGGCGGGGAATATGCCCGCGCCAAGGCCGCCGGCGTGCCGGGCGAGCGGATCGTCTTTTCGGGCGTGGGCAAGACCATCCCCGAGATGCGCATGGCGATCGATGGCGGCATCCGCCAGTTCAACATCGAGTCCGAGCCCGAGATGCACGCCCTGTCTGCCCTGGCCGCCAGCATGGGCGCGACAGTGCCCGTCGCCATCCGCGTGAACCCCGACGTCGATGCCAAGACGCATGAGAAGATCGCCACCGGCAAGTCCGACAACAAGTTCGGCATCCCGATCAGCCGCGCGATGGCCGTCTATGCCGAGGCCGCGTCCCTGCCGGGGCTGCGCGTCGTGGGCGTGGACGTCCATATCGGCAGCCAGCTGACCGATCTGGCCCCGTTCCGCGCCGCCTATCAGAAGGTGGCGGAACTGACCCGCGCGCTGCGTGCCGAAGGCCATGCCATCACCCGGCTGGATCTGGGCGGCGGCCTGGGCATCCCCTATCGCCGCGACAATTCCGCGCCGCCCCTGCCCATTGAATACGGCCAGGTGATCCGTGAGACTGTGGGCGATCTGGGCTGCGAGATCGAGATCGAGCCGGGCCGCAATATCGTCGGCAATGCGGGCATCCTGCTGTCGCGCGTGATCTATGTGAAGAACGGCGAGGATCGCGATTTCCTGATCGTCGATGCGGCGATGAACGACCTGCTGCGCCCGGCCATGTATGGCGCGCATCACGACATCGTCCCGGTGATGGAGGCCGCGGTCGGCGCGCCGGTGCGCCCCTATGACGTGGTGGGTCCGGTCTGCGAATCGGGCGACACCTTCCAGAAGGGCGCCGATCTGCCCGCGCTGACGGCAGGGGCGCTGATCGCGTTCCGGTCTGCCGGGGCCTATGGCGCGGTGATGGCGTCGGAATACAATTCGCGCCCGCTGGTCCCCGAGGTTCTGGTGCAGGGCGATCACTTCGCCGTCATCCGGGCGCGACCGACATATGACGAGATGCTGGGGCGCGATAGCATCCCGGCATGGCTTTGATCCGGCGACATCGCGGAACCGAAAGCCCGGGGGCGGACAGCCCCCGGAGCCCCCACGACATCCCGGCCATGGCGCAGGGCCCGGTGGCCCGCGCCCTGCGCCTGACACGCTATGGCATGGTCTGGGAACGGGGCGCGCGCGCCTTCTGGCCGCTGGCCACGCTGATGGCCTTTGGGGTCGCGGCGCTGGCGCTTGGGGCGGTGGCGGCGCTGCCGGATGCGGTGCTGCCTTGGCTGGTCGGTCTGTGGCTGCTGGCGGTGATCGCGGCGGCGGGGCGCGGGGGGTGGCTGTTTCGCCGCGTGCGCCGGGCCGAGGCCGTGGCCCGGCTGGACGGGACCTTGCCCGGACGACCGCTGACCGCGCTGACGGATCGCCCCGCGATCGGCGGCGACGGGCCGCTGTGGCAGGCGCATCTGGCGCAGATGCGCGATGCCGCGATGGCCGCCCGCGCGGTGCGGCCCGATGCCGATCTGGCCCCGCGCGACCCCTATGCGCTGCGGCTGGCGGGGATGGTCGCGCTGGTCATGGCGCTGATCTTTGGCGGCGGCGGCCAGGTGGGGCAGGGGCTGCGCGCGATTGCCGCGACGGTGAACCCGCCCGTGGCCGGGACCGCCCTGCCGACCGGCCCCCTGTGGGAGGGCTGGGCCGAGCCGCCCGCCTATACCCGCCGCCCGACGATCTATCTGAACGCATGGGCCGAGGGCCAGCCGCTGGACCTGCCCAAGGGCAGCGCGGTCAGCTTTCGCCTCTATGGCGGCGGGGCCGAGGTCGTGCAGGATATCGGACCCCCTGTGGGCGACGACCCGACTGCGCCCGCCTTTCGCGCCGAACAATCGGGCAGCATCACGGTCGCGGGCTGGCGGCTGGACGTGACCGTCCTGCCCGACGCGGTGCCGGTGATCCGCGCGGGCGCCGCCCCCACGCGCCGCGCCGATGGCCGCATGATCCAGGATTTCGAGGCCGAGGACGATCACGGTATCGTCCTGGCGCAGGCGCAGATCGCGCTGGACCTGGAGGCCGTGGATCGCCGGTTCGGCCTGGCCATCGCGCCGGAACCGCGCGAGGCGGTGGCGCTGGACCTGCCCCTGCCGCGCGGCGACCGGCGGGCCGTGCAGGGCCAGCTGGCCGAGGATCTGTCGCGCCACCCCTGGGCGAACCTGCCCGTGCGCATCACGCTGCGCGCCGTGGACGGGATCGAGCAGGTGGGCCAGTCCGATCCGATGGCGCTGGCCCTGCCGGGGCGGCGGTTCTTCAACCCCTTTGCCGCGACGCTGATCGAGATGCGCCGCGATCTGCTGTGGTCGCGCGACAATGCGGGCCGCACTGCCGAGATCCTGCGCGCCGTCACCTGGCAGCCCGACGGGTTCGTCGCGGACGACCTTTACGCCGAACTGCGCGGCGCGGTCGGCCTGCTGGAGGGCGGCGCGCTGGCCCCCGACGATCGCGACCGCCTGGCCGAGGCCCTGTGGGAGGCGGCCGTGCAGCTGGAGGATGGCGGGCTGGCCGATGCGCTGCAGCGCATGCGTGCCGCGCAGGAGCGCCTGTCCGAGGCGATCCGCAACGGCGCCAGCCCCGATGAGATCCAGCGCCTGATGGACGAACTGCGCGAGGCGACCGAGGCCTATACCGACATGCTGGCCCAGCAGAGCCAGCAACAGGATCAGACCGACAGCCCCGACCGGGGCGGCCAGCAGGGCCAGACGATCACCGGCGACCAGATCCAGCAGATGATGGACGAGATCCAGCGCCTGATGAACGAGGGCCGCATGGCCGAGGCCGAGGCCCTGCTGGAGCAGTTCAACCGCATGATGGAGAACCTGCAGGTCCAGCAGAGCCAGGGCCAGGGCCAGGGAGAGGGCCAGCAGGGTAGCCAGCCGATGAACCGCCTGGCCGACACCCTGCGCGAGCAGCAGCAGCTGTCGGACGAGGCGTTTCGCGACATGCAGCGCCAGTTCGGTCAGGGCGAACAGCCCGGCGAGGGCGGCGACAGTCTGGCCGACCGCCAGCGGAGCTTGCGCGAGGATCTGGGCCAGCAGCAGGGGCTGATGCCGGGGCAGGGCTCTCCCGAAGGGGATGCGGCGCGCCGCCAGCTGGATGAGGCGGGCCGCGCCATGGAGGAGGCCGAACAGGCGCTGCGCGACGGCGATCCGGGGCAGGCCCTGCAGCGGCAGGCCGACGCGATCCAGTCCATGCGCGAGGGGATGCGCGCCCTGGGCGACATGCTGGCCCAGCAGGGGCAGGAGGGTCAGCAGAGCGAACAGGGTCAGGACGGCCAGCAGCCGGGACAGCAGCCCGGCCAGACCGCCCAAGGCGGGCCGGGGCAGCAGCCCTATCAGGGGCAGCCGATGCTGGACCCTCTGGGGCGCGAAAGCTCGGGCGGGGGGAATGTGATCACGAATGGCGATCCGCTGGCCGAAGGCGCCGACCCTGCGCGCCGCGCTCGCGATCTGCTGGACGAGATTCGCCGCCGCAGCGGTCAGCCCGACCGCCCCCAGGACGAGCGTGACTATCTGGGCCGCCTGCTGGACCGGTTCTGAGGGCCTATCGCCCCACCATCTGCGCCAGCCACAGGCGCAACGCATCCAGATCGGCGCGCCAGGACAGCAGCTGGCGCGACAGCGCGTCCTCGCGCCCGGCCAGGGCCGGGGCCAGCAGATAGACCGCGACCACCGCCCCCGCGACCGCCAGCATCAGCCCGAACCCAAAGGCAAAGCCGCCGCGTTGCGGCTCGGACGCGGTGTCGCGCTGCGGGGCGCTCGGCACGGGCCGGGGCGCCGGATTCCCGTCGGTGGCGGCCCGGGATGCGGGTTGGGGTTCCGCCTTGGGCGTCGGCTGTGCCACGGGGCTGGGCGATGGCGCGGGGCGGGGTTCGAGTGCGGGCCGGGTGGCCGGATGGCGGATCACGGTCGGACTGCCCGGGCCGGGCGCAGGCCTGCCCGGATCGGGCAGCACGACGGTGGTGGCGGGCCACTCGATCTCATCGGAGGGGTGCCCGGGGGCGGGCTGCGCCTCGGCCTCGCGCAGGCGGCGTTCGTGCTCGACCTCGTCGCGCAGGATGTCCAGGACATCGGGGGACAGGCGCTTGCTGGCCGGGGGCAGGGGCGGGGCGGGGCGCGGGTCGTCCTCGTCGAACCGCAGGGCGTCGGACGCGCGCGGGCGGGTGAAGCTGCCCAGATCCAGGCGGCCCTCCGGGGCTGGGGGGCGGGCCTGCCAGACATGGCCGCAATCGCTGCATTCGACCTCGCGGCCCACGGGGGGGATGGCATCGCGGGGCAGGGCGTATTCCGCACCGCAACCCGGACAGATCAACGTGAATTCAGCCATGCCACCCTCGCATTCGTCGTGGCGCTGTTCTATCAAGCGCAGGTCCGGCTTCCAAGACGCGCCGGCAGGCAGGGCCCGCATCAGACGGGCCAGAGCGGAAAAGAGGTGGCGCTTGATCGAGATGCGGGATGTCGGCTTTGGCTATCACGGCCAGGACGAGCTGTTGTCGGGCATGACGCTGACCCTGCAGCCGGGCATGTTCCATTTCCTGACCGGGCCGTCGGGTTCGGGCAAGACGACGCTCTTGCGCCTGTGCTTTGCGGATCTGCTGCCCAGTTCGGGCCAGATGACCGCATTCGGCCAGGACATGCGCGCCCTGTCGCGCGACGATATCGCCGATCTGCGCCGCCGCGTGGGCGTGGTTCATCAGGACCCGCAATTCCTGGACCACCTGCCCGTGGCCGAGAACGTGGCCCTGCCCCTGACCATCGCCGGAGAGGCCGTGGACATGGAGGCGCTGCGCGATCTGCTGGGCTGGGTCCAGCTGACCCACCACGCCCGCGCCCTGCCGCCGTCTCTGTCGGGCGGCGAACGCCAGCGGGCGGCGCTGGCCCGCGCGGTGATCCTGTCGCCCGACCTGGTGCTGGCGGATGAGCCGACGGGCAACCTGGACTGGGAGATGTCCATGCGGCTGATGCAACTGCTGATCGAGCTGAACAAGTCGGGCAAGACCGTGCTGGTGGCCACCCATGACCTGAACCTGATCCGCGCGACCAAGGCGCAGGTCACGGCGCGCGTCCTGCGGATCACCGGCGGCAGCCTGCATCTGGCGGGGGCGGATCTATGAGCGCGCGCATGAACATCGGATCGCTGTGGCAGGGCCTGATGGGCGACAAGGGGGGCGCGGGCGACCGGATCGTGCCGCCGACCGGGTTCACCGCGCAGCTGACGCTGTTCTCGGCGGGCGCGATGGCGTTCCTGGCGGTCTTTGCGCTGGCGCTGGCGCTGGCCACGGGGCGGCTGGCCGACCGCTGGTCGTCCGAACTGGCCGGCAGCGTGACGGTGCGCGTCAGCGCGCCCGCCGCCGATCAGGACGCGCTGGCCCAGGCCGCGATGACCATCCTGCAGACGACACCGGGCACCGGCACGCCGCGCCTTTTGCCCCCCGAGGATGTCGCCACCCTGCTGGAGCCGTGGTTCGGCCCCGACATGCCGGTCGATGCACTGCCGGTGCCCGCGCTGATCGACCTGCCCGTCGATGCGGGTTTCGACACCGAGGGCCTGCGCCTGCGCCTGGAGGCCGAGGTGCCCGGCGCAGTGCTGGACGATCATACCGAATGGCGCCGCCCGCTGGTCACCGCCGCGAACCGGCTGCGGATGCTGGGGATCGTGTCGCTGCTGCTGATCGGGGCGGCCTCGGCCGCGATGATCACGCTGGCGGCCAAGGCGGCGCTGGCCGCGAATGTCCAGGTGATCCGCGTGCTGCGCCTGATCGGGGCGCGCGACCTGACCATTGCCACGGCCTTCGTGCGCCGGTTCACCCGGCGCGCGGCGATGGGGTCTGCGGTGGGGACGCTGGCGGGCATGGCGGGCATCGCCATCCTGCCCGATACCAGCGCGGCGGGTGGCTTCATGACGGGCTTGGGCTTTCAGGGCTGGGACTGGCTGCTGCCGCTGACCATTCCGCTGATCGCGGCGGTGGTGGGCTTTGCCGCGACGCGGTGGGCCGCGCTGAACATGCTGGAGGCCGTGCGATGAACGACCCGCGTCCGGGTGCCCTGACCCGCTGGCAATACCTTCAGAACATCCTGTTCTATCTGCATGTGGGGCTGGCCACGCTGGTCATCGGCCTGCTGGGCCTGCCCGCGCTGCGCCACGGGCGCGCGGGCGCGAACCGCATTGCCACACGCTGGATCGCCTACATGGTCTGGGCCGCGCGCATCCATCTGCGACTGACCTGCGAGATCCGCGGCACGCCGCCCACCGACGACTGCATCGTCGCGGCGAAACACCAATCGTTCTGGGACATCATGGTCATCGCCCATGCCGTGCCCCGCCGCGCCTTCATCATGAAGCGCGAGGTCATGCGCGTGCCGATCATGGGCTGGTATGCGTGGAAGACCGGCTGCATCCCCATCGACCGCGCGCGCGGGCGCGACGCGATGGCCGCGATCAGCGCCACCATCAACCAGCGCATGTCGGGCGAGGGGCTGGGCCAGCTGATCATCTATCCCGAAGGCACGCGCACCTTGCCCGGGCAGCGCAAATCCTACAAGCAGGGCGTGGCCACGATCCGCGCCGCGACCGGTCTGCCGGTGGTGCCCGTGGCGGTGAACACCGGCCTGTTCTGGCCGCGCGGCGGCTGGGGTATCCGCCCCGGTCGCGCCGTGGTCGAGTTCCTGCCGGTGATCGGCCCCGACGTGCCCGCCGACGGCTTCATGCCGCGCCTGCAGGCCGAGATCGAGACCCATTCCGACCGTCTGATGGCCGAAGCCGGGCTGGCCCTGCCGGAACCGGGCGACGCCGATGACGCCGCCCGGACCGATCTTTACCGCAATTCGTAATAGCGGGGGACGGACGGGGCTGCGGGCGGCAGGCCGATGTCGCGCCGCATATGCGGGCTGAGGTGATAGGGGTCCGGCGGCCTGGGCCGCCTGCGCCGTGGCAGCAGGGCGGCACGGATCGCGGCCCACAGGACCGCCGTCGCACCATGTCGGGCCATCAGGCGGTGGATCGCGGGACGCAGGCGGGCGCTTTGCGGATTCAGGTCGGCAATCATCGGGCTCTCCGAAAAAGGGACCGGACAGGGCGGGGCCTTGTGCGGTCGTTGGGGTTCAGGGATGGGATGACGCCATGCTGACAGGGCCGCGGGATGCGGTTGTGTCGGGTCAGGGTGTCGGATAGATCTGCCTTGCGGCGGTCAGGCGTCTTGTCGCGACGACAGGGCGCGCAGCGGACCGGTGCGGGTCAGGGCGGGGGCATTGGAACGTGATGTCATAAGGCCCCTCCTTTCGCGCATGGGGTGCAGGCAGGTCCCCACGCTGGCCCAGGCTTGCATGTCGCGCAAGATGGCATGTGGAAACAGCCGCCCCGTTTCAGGGCGGCTGTTGCAGGTCGGTCACAGGTTCGTGTGCTTCAGGACGCCAGACCCTTGGAGCCCATGGCCACGAACTTGGCCCGGCGGTCCTTGATCAGCTGTGCGGGTTTCTGGTCGGTCATCTCGGCCAGCATGGCGGCGATTTCCCGGCCGACGGCCCCGATCGCCTCGGATGGGGCGCGTTGCGCGCCGCCCAGGGGCTCGGGGATGATGCGGTCGATGACGGCCAGCTTCTTCAGGTCCTGCGCGGTGAGGCGCAGCGCCTCGGCGGCGTCGCGCATCTTGTCTGCGTCCTTCCACAGGATCGAGGCGCAGCCCTCCGGAGAGATCACCGAATAGATCGAATGCTCCAGCATGGCGATGCGGTTCGCGGTGGCGAAGGCCACGGCCCCGCCGGACCCACCCTCGCCGATGATGACGCTGACCAGCGGCACGCCGATCTCCAGGCATTTCATGGTGCAGCGGGCGATGGCCTCACTTTGGCCGCGTTCCTCGGCGCCCTTGCCGGGATAGGCGCCGGGCGTGTCGACCAGCGTGATCACAGGCAGGCCGAACCGGTGCGCCATGTCCATCAGGCGGATCGCCTTGCGATAACCCTCGGGGCGGGCCATGCCGAAATTGTGGTGGATGCGCGATTTGGTGTCGTTGCCCTTCTCGTGCCCGATCACCACGCAGGGCGCATCGTTGAAGCGCGCAAGCCCCCCCATCACCGCATGGTCGTCGCCAAAGGCACGATCGCCGGCCAGAGGGGTGTATTCGGTGAACAGGGCGGCGATGTAATCGCTGCAATGCGGGCGGTCGGGATGGCGGGCCACCTGGGTTTTCCGCCACGGGTCCAGGGACTTGTACAGATCGCGCAGCAGGTCGCCGGATTTGGCGTCCAGCGCCGCGGCCTCTTTTTCCAGATCGACGGCCCCCTCGCCCTTGCGGGCCATGGCGCGAAGTTCCTCGGCCTTGCCCTCGATATCGGCGAGCGGTTTTTCGAAATCCAGATAGACCATGCGGGGTGCCTTTGGGGTTCGGGTTTGGCGCTATATAGGGTCAGCGCGTCCGGGTTGCAACGCGGCCGGGGGGCCGCACAGCCCGGCCACCCCTCATGCACAGGACGTGCACAGGCTGTACACCGACAACGCACGCTGGTGTTGCCTTACTGCAGATCGGCGAAGGCCGCAGCCAGGCGTTCGGTCGCCTCGATCACGCGGGCGCGGGGTGTGGCGATGTTGAACCGCATGAAGCCGTCGCCGCCCAGCCCGAAGGTCGCGCCATGATTGGCGGCGATGCGGGCGTCGGTCTGGATGCGGCGGGTGATCTCGGCATTGGTCATGCCGGTGGCGCGGAAATCGACCCAGGACAGATAGGTCGCCTGCAGCGGCATGGACCGCAGCCCCGGAATGGCGTTCACCGCGTCGTCGAAGAGGCGGCGGTTGCCGTCCAGATAACCGACCAGCGCATCGACCCAGGCCGCGCCCTCGGGCGAATAGGCGGCGGCGACCATGTCCTGGCCCAGCATCGCGGGCGACACCCCCGCCGCGGCCAGCGCGCCCTGGAACCGCGCGCGCAGGGCCGGGTCGGCGATGATCGCGTTGCCGATATGGGCGCCGGCGATGTTGAAGGTCTTGGTCGCCGCCGTCAGCGTCACCAGCCGGTCGGCCACCTGCGGCGCGACGGTCGCCATCACGCGGTGGCGCGGGCTGCCCGGCAGGACCAGATCGGCATGGATGTCGTCCGAGATCAGGATCAGGTCGTGGCGGATGCAGAAATCGGCGACCTGGCGCAGCTCATCCTCGGACCAGACGCGGCCGCCGGGATTGTGGGGCGAACACAGGATCAGCATGCGCTCGTGGCCGGTCAGCATCGCCTCCCATGCGGGCCAGTCCATGACGTATTGGCCGTCGTCAAGCGCCAAAGGCAGCTCGACCAGGTCGCGCCCGCCCGCGCGGATGACCCGGCCGAAGGCGTGATAGACCGGCGCCATCACGATCACCCCGTCGCCGGGCCGGGTATAGGCGGCCATCGCCATCGCCACGGCGTTCACCAGCCCCGCGCAGGTCAGCAGCCAGGACGGGTCGATCCGCCAGCCGTGGCGATGTTCCATCCACCAGCCGATCGCCGCCAGATAGGGGGCATTGGCGCCCGGATAGCCATAGACGCCATGTGCCGCCGCCCGGTCCACCACGGCCTGCACGCAGGCGGGGGGCGCGAAATCCATGTCGGCCACCCACATGGCCAGCCCGTCACCCGGGTCCACGCCATAGGCCGCCTGCATGTCGTCCCATTTGCTGCACTGCGTGCCGCGGCGGTCGATGATGCGGTCGAAATCGGGCTGGGTCATGGCGGCCTCCTTGGGGGTGCGACATGCCTTGCATAGCGGGGTTGTTGCTTATGGTGAAGGCTTGGCCTAAATCCGATGCCATGAGCCTGAGACCCATCCTGATCCACCCCGACCCGCGCCTGAAGAAGGTGGCCCAGCCCGTGGCCCGCATCACGCCCGAGATCGAGACCCTGGCCGCCGACATGCTGGCCACGATGTATGACGCGCCCGGCATCGGTCTGGCCGCGCCGCAGATCGGCGTGGGGTTGCGCGTCTTCACTATGGACGCCACCCGCGAGCCCGAGGCCGAACCCGCGCCGCTGGTGCTGGTCAACCCCGAGGTGGTCTGGGAATCCGAGGCGCTGAACACCTATGAGGAGGGCTGCCTGTCCATCCCCGAGCAATACGGAGAGGTGACGCGCCCCGCCCAGATCCGCATGCGCTGGCTGGGCCTGGACGGCAAGACCCACGAGCGTGAGTTCGACGCGCTGTGGGCCACCTGCGCCCAGCACGAGCTGGATCACCTGGAGGGGGTTCTGTTCATCGACCACCTGTCCGCCATCAAGCGCCAGATGATCACCCGCAAGATGGTCAAGCTGAAGCGAGACCTGGCCCGTGCCTGAGCGCGCGGGTGCCAGCGGCTGGACGCGCCCCGATCTGACGGGCGATCTGGCGGGCGGCACCCTGCGCGACATCGTGCTGTGGCCCGACCCGCGGCTGCGCCTGCGCTGCGAACCGGCGGGCTTTCTCAGCGGGCCGGAGCTGCGCGCGCTGGCGGCTGATCTGCTGGCGACGATGTATCACGCGGGCGGGCGCGGTCTGGCCGCGCCGCAGATCGGCGTCGCGCGGCGCATCTTCGTGATGGATGCGGGCTGGAAGGACGGTGCCCCCGACCCGCTGGTCCTGTGCGACCCCGAGATCCTGGTGCAGTCCCCTGAGACCGGAACCCAGCAGGAGCAGTGCCTGTCCATCCCCGACCGCCCGGTCGCGGTCACGCGGTCCCTGCGCATCGGCATTGCGTGGTACGATCTGGACGGGCGCTATCATCTGCGCGACATGGAGGGACAGCCTGCGCGCATCGCGCAGCACGAGGCCGATCATCTGGACGGCCTGCTGATCGTGAAGGACTGACATGGCCACCCGACCCTTTCTGCCCTATGCCGACCCGCGCCTGCACCGCCCCGCCGATCCGGTCGAGGCCGTGACCGACACCGTCCGCATGATCTGGGACGACATGATCGACACGATGGAGGCCATGCCCGGCGTGGGCCTGGCCGCGCCCCAGATCGGCATCATGATGGCGCTGGCCGTGGTCGATGCCTCATCCGCGCGCGGCCAGGCGGTGCGCATGGCCAACCCCCAGGTGCTGCATGCCAGCGGCCAGATGCGCGTCCACGAGGAGGCCAGCCCCAACCTGCCCGGCGTCTCCGCGCCCGTGACCCGCCCCCGCGCGGTGACGGTGCGGTTCCTGAACGATCAGGGGGTGATGGAGGATCGCGATTTCGTCGGCCTCTGGGCCACCAGCGTGCAGCATCAGATCGACCATCTGGCGGGCCGCGTCTATGTGGACCACCTGACCCCCCTGCGCCGCAAGATGCTGGTCGCGCGATCGGCCAAGCTGTCGCGGCGCTGAGGGCCAACCGACAAGGAGACGCCGATGCGCGTGATCTTCATGGGCACGCCCGATTTTTCCGTGCCCGCCCTGCAGGCGCTGGCCGCGCGCCATGAGGTCGTGGCCGTCTATTCCCAGCCCCCCCGCGCCGCGGGCCGGGGGCAGAAACCGCGCCCTTCCGCGGTCCAGCAGGCGGCCGAGGCGCTGGGCCTGCCGGTGTGCACGCCCGCCCGGCTGCGCGATGCGGCCGATCAGGCCGATTTCGCGGCGCTGCAGGCGGATGTGGCGGTGGTGGTGGCCTATGGCCTGATCCTGCCGCAGCCGGTGCTGGACGCGCCGCGGCTGGGCTGCCTGAACATCCACGCCTCGATCCTGCCGCGCTGGCGGGGGGCGGCGCCGATCCATCGCGCGATCCTGGCGGGGGACTCGGAGACCGGCGTCGCGATCATGCAGATGGAGGCGGGGCTGGACACCGGCCCGGTCCTGGCGCTGGAGCGCACCCCCATCGGCCCGGAGGAGACCACCGGCACCCTGCACGACCGCCTCTCCACGATGGGCGCCGCGTTGATCACCGACGTGCTGGACCGCCTGCCGCTTGCCGCCGTGCCGCAGGCCGAGGAAGGCGTGACCTACGCCGCCAAGATTGACAAGGCCGAGGCGCGGATCGACTGGACCCGCCCCGCCGAACAGATCGACCGCCAGATCCGCGGCCTGTCGCCCTTCCCGGGCGCCTGGTGCATGGTGGGCAACGAACGCGTCAAGCTTCTGTCCAGCACGCTGGCCCAAGGGTCCGATACGCCGGGCACCATCCTGCCGGATTTCACCGTCGCTTGCGGCACGGGGGCGGTGCGCGTCACGCTGGCGCAGCGGGCGGGCAAGCGGCCGATGACCCCGGATGATCTGCTGCGCGGCTGGGCGCTGCCGGCGCGGCTGGGATAGGGGCGGGAACCGCCCCGTCGCGCCCGACCGTGGTGGGGGCGCAGCCCCCGCCCGGCGGGCGCGACCGCTGTCGCGGGACGCAATCCGCGCTATGGCTGCGGCTCAGATCGCGCCGTGGCAGTGCTTGAACTTCTTGCCCGAACCGCAGGGGCACAGGTCGTTGCGCGCCGGGTTCCCCCAGGTCGAGGGGTCCGCCTCGTCGAATCCGGGGCGGGCGCCCGTCTGTCCGGCAGAAACAGGCTGCGCGGCCGGGGTCGGAGGGCTGGGCGACATTTGCGCCT